>JBBTTA010000001.1:184203-260643 GCA_038064475.1 Patescibacteria group bacterium | reverse complement strand
GTGACTAGGGTTAAGGCGTAACAAGGCACGGGTAGCGGAAGCTGCTCGTGGATTTAGTCAAATGACATTTCGTTTAACATATACTTCGGTGTGTGTTAGATCTAGGCGGTCGATATTGTGTGTTTCAATTGAGCACATAATGGTGAAACTATCTTCGACATTGTCGGGGAGAAGTTTAATGATTGTAAAAGAGCCTAATCTTCAATCTAGACTCTCGGGAAAGACCGAGTTGAACGGAACAAAAGAAAGAGTGCGATTTCTCATACAAAAGATGCATAAAACCGTCTGCCGCAGGCAGACGGTTTTTGCTTTATCAAAGTCCAACATAGGCCAATAAATAAGGGGTTTTGAGGAGAATCGAAGGGGATTGACAAATCCTGTATATTTGGTATCATATGAGTCGAACCTGATCTTTGATTCGGCCAATGGCCAAGGAGGCGTGATGCAGAAATATGTTTGTACGTGTTTTTTGCCAAAGGTTGTTGATGGAAGTTTGAAACTCCAAACATACACCTTTCTTTACCTCTCGAAGAGCGATCAGACCGCACGCCTCATTTTGAGGAGGTGGAGCGGATTGGAGGGGGCATCCAAGGTTCGGATTTTCAAGGTTGGTGAGGAAGTACTACGCAAGGAGGTATCATGAAGGAGTATCTGTTGAAATACGAAGCAAAAACGTGTGTCAACGAAAGCTCTCCCGCCTTGACATACGGGCTCGCTCAGCCGGTGTTCTCCCGCGAGGAGACCACTCTCGCCTTCCGCGCCACCAACGATGAGCACGCTCGTCGTCGTGTGAAGCGGGAGCTTCGATGGGATCGCTTCAACAAGCCGACCAACGTTCGTCTGTTCGTTCTCAACGGGATCTCAATCAAGGGGCCACGATGAAGGCACGAGTTTCGAATTTCGGACTCATGCACAGCCCAGCAATCATGGAACCGTTGACACTTCTCGAGCCGTTCGATGTCGTCGAAGAGCAGATGGGTCCGTGTAATTGCGGACATGATGCACTCGGAGAAGGAGATCCACGCGGTGGACACGCCTCGAGCTGTCCGACGCAGTACGCGATCATCTCATTCGACGGTCACAGGCTGATCGTCTACGCTCCCAACATCATCATCACGGAAGAAAAGGAGATTGCATGATGATTCGTCCTTCGAGCAAGATGTTCCTCGTCGCCGTCGCGTTCTTCTGCTTCAGCGCCATCTCGTGGGTGAACTACACACACGGGATGCTGCCGACGTCGGTCACAACGACCAACTCGGCACTTGTCGTTCGGTGGGTGTTCCCGTTCCTCGGACTCGTGTCCGTCGTCTGCGGGCTCCTCTTCCGATCCATCGAGAAGATGAATCGGAATCGACAACAGCTCACCACCGCATTGAAAGCGCGGTAAGGAGAAGCCATGAAGATGAGACCGGTTGGAAGGCTTTTCATTGCAGCTCTGGTCGTCGCTCTTCTCTACGTGGGCGGCGAGTCCATCGATGCCCAGAAGCACAGCGGTGTGATGCCCTCGACGATTCTTTATGTTGAGGACGAGGTCGGTCTCTGCTGGGCCCACTTCTTTACGGACGACAAGTGGGTCGATGTCGAGCCGATAGCATGCACTCCTCGAGTGCTGGCCTTCCTCGACAAGCATCCGTCGATCTTGCGGTGATCACTACCGACCGGTTCGATTCCGGTCATACAGTCCTAGTACCTTTGGGGAACGGACTGTTTTCTTTTTAGCTAAACTGACTAATTGTGTAGCGTTGCGACGCTCGGCGTCGCAACGCTAGGAATGATGGATTTTATAGGTGATCCAACCAAAATTTCTTGCGACGCCGAGCGTCGCAATTTACAAATCCTTTCAATAAAAAAGAAAAAGCACCCGATATATTGGGTGCTTTTTCTTTCTGTGCGAGCGAAAGGATTCGAACCTTTGACCGCTCGAGTATCAGTCGAGTGCTCTACCAACTGAGCTACGCTCGCAAATAAGGATGTCACGCACGGTTGGAGGGCGTAGTCATCGAGAGAAGAGAAAAAGGAAGCTCGCTTACTTTTTCTCGCCATCAAGATGATGGGAGCCCGAACTCGTATGTGGTCCGCGTGCCGCGAACGTATAGTATTCTATACAGTCCGCTCTATCGCACGAGGGGACTATAGCAGAAATCTATAGCCTTCTCAATCATTTATTTTACTCGTGTGGGCACGGAGAGACTCGAACTCTCAATCCCTTGCGGGAACTACGACCTGAACGTAGCGCGTCTACCAATTTCGCCACATGCCCGTGCGTGCATAGTAGCAAAAGTCATCACAAAAAGCCCCTATATTCGTGCATCACATTTCATTTCATGTATACTCATTTCTTAGGAGTTCATAAAGACAAGGAGCGTGTATGAAGCCTATACGGGTTTGTGTTGGCGGGCGACGTCCGGAAGAAGTACTTCACCTCGCGAGAGCACTCAAGGAGTATTTCAATTTTTTTCTGAGTAATCTCACAGAGAGTGAGCCCGATGAGGCAAACGCAGAGATAGAGAAGTTCAAGAATGAATCGTGTGTTCTCTTCGCTCTGCGACATGGGATGCGTCCCCCCGCGAACTGTTTCACTATCATGCTACGTGGGCATGACGACTACATTCCACGTCATGAAGAAGGTGTACTTGTCGTCTATACAGGAAGTCTTGTGCGACAGGAAAGAGTTTTTCACGTCCGCGATACGCTGTTGCGACAATTTCCACAACTTAGGCTAGGAGCATAGGCATCAGTGTGGGCCTCGCAAAGCGAGGCCCTTTACTTTACATAAATTTTATCTTGTTTTGGTATACTTTTTATATGAAAACAAAAGTAACTTTTTTGCTTTTAGGGACGTTTATAAGTGTGATGATGTTTAGTTCTTCCCGTGTACATGCGTGTTCGTGTGCAATTCAGGAGTCTGTGCTGGAGGAATTGGAAGATTCTGATACAGTTTTTGTTGGTACCGTAACCGACATCGAGGGAACGTCTTTGTATAGCACAGAAAACCTTAACGTCGATTTTTCTGTAGAGAAAATATACAAAGGAAGCACGGATGCATACCAAACACTCAAAACACCTTCGGACAGCGCTGCGTGTGGTTACAATTTTGAAGAAGGAGAAAAATATCTTGTTTTTGCACGTGCGTGGGGAGAAGACGGTGACGACGAATTTACAGTAAGTCTCTGTAGTCTGACACAATTGTTCAGCGAGGCCTCGGAAGAGATTGAAGATCTTGAAGTCGCAGGTGGCTCTAGAACTCCAGCACCGATGCAAAATGAAGAGGAAAATGAGGAGAATGAGGGAATTATTCGCACACTTATGGAACGACTCATCTCGCTTATACGGCAACTTCTGGCACAATATGGTCGCTAGGCCATGTTGTCATTTTTCAGAAAATTCCAAGATACGCGCGCTGAGTACGAGTCTCTCATTGAGGTGCGGATTTTGAGCGAGCATATTCTTCACAATCTTGATGTGTTTGCGGAAGCTGCGCCGAAACTGAACATTGCTCCGGTATTGAAGAGCAATGCATACGGGCACGGGTTAGTTGAAGTCGCAAAAATTCTCGAAGGAGATCCACGCATTGCATTTCTTGTTGTCGATTCATATTACGAAGCACGCGTGCTTCGTACAGAAGGTATTGAAACGCCGATTGTGGTGATGGGGTATACACTAACGAAAAATATTGCAGCAAGTCCGTTCAGGAACGTTGCATTTTCTGTTGGCTCAGTCACACAGCTTCAAGAGCTTGCTCGGGAAAATGTGCGTATACCGCTGCATGTGAAGTTTGATACGGGAATGCATCGACAGGGAATTATGTCGAATGAATTAGACGAGGCATTTAACCTATTAACTAATAACCAACAACTTTGCATCGAGGGTATCTGCTCGCATCTCTCTGACGCTGATGGAAAAGATTCAACATTTACGAATTCACAAATATCGATTTGGAATGACGTCTATGCTCGGGCACAAAAAATGCTACCTGCGACAAAATTCTTTCATCTCTCTGCAACAAAGGGTGTGCGCTATGTTGATTCTGTTCAAGCAAATGTACTCCGTTTGGGCTTAGGTTTGTATGGTATTGATCCAGCAGGTGAAATGAAAGATCTCAAACCAGCATTAGAACTTCGTACACGTATTACATCACTGCGTACCATAGAAAAAGGAGAATATGTTGGCTACAACAAAACATTTACTGCGGAGCGAGAAACAAAAGTTGCCACAATTCCTGTCGGATACTACGAAGGTGTGGATCGCAGACTTTCAAATAAAGGATTTGTCGAAGTGAATGGACAGATTTGTGCGTTGATCGGACGTATTTCAATGAACATGTCTTGTGTTGATGTGACAGATGTGGCAAGCGTAAAAGAAGGAGATGAGGTCATTGTAATTTCAACTGACTCAACAAAACAAAACAGTGCTCAAAAAATGGCGGAACTATGCAACACCATTCCATACGAAATTCTCGTACATGTGAATCCATCTCTCCGTCGCAGTGTGGTATAGTTGACTTCTCTTTAAAAAACGATATAATAATTTCTGATACGTTCTTTTCATCGACATGTAGTATGGTCGCAGCGTTCGGCTGATACCTGCTATACGTCACAAACAAAGGAGAGTGTCATGCCCAAGAAACTGGGTACGACGAACGGACAGAAGAGTAAGCTCGACCAACTTCTCTCGGAGGCTGGGGTTCGTAGCGACCTCTGGCAACGGGGATACGACGAAGGGCAACTTCAGTTGTACATCGATTCGCTCGCACAAGGGCACCAAATCGAGATCGCCAAGTTCGTTCCGACGTTCGACCCCAAGACGTGCATCTACCGTTTTGAAGTCAACTACGACGAGACTTTCAAAGAGAAGCTCGCTGTCCCGGATGGCACTACGGTTGTCAACACAGTCGATGATTTCGCCGACGAGAAGAAGTATCCCAATCCGGCGATGGGTCGAGAGGTTATCTCGGCACGAATCGTATTTCGGAATCGGTACACGAACCAAAACGATTCGGTGATCGAGAAGGGGCTCCATCCAAAGGAGCTCGTCGACTTTGCCAAAGCTTTTCCGCGACCGATGTTCGACGATTCGTTGCCGTTGGTTGCTTCTGGACGATTCTGGACGGTTGCGAATGGGGACCGGTTCTTCTTGTTCCTCAGCCGTGACGGCGTCGAGCGCAAGCTCGGCTACGTGTGGCTTAGCCCGGGCGGTGGGTGGTTCGACGGCTGGCGTTTCCTCGTCCGCGCATAGCGCTTGGTTCTTAGGCACTCAGTTCTTTTTAATTCTTGCCCTTTGAACCTTGGAATCATAGAACTCCCGCCGTCAGCACAAGTGCTGACGGCGGGTTCACTTTTTTGATACTATATTGATGGATACTAGGCGAATCTGTCCTCGGTTACGGCTTGGGGCGGCCGAATTCCGCCACGCAGTATGCAGAGTCACGCCGGTTACGGCTTGCGTGAGCGTCATCTGGCGTGTGCAAAAAATAAAGTTATTTGGTTTGGTGTGCTGGTGCATTATAGATGCCACATAAGATTCAACCACGAGTATTCGTTGTTTGACTTTGTCAGCGAAACGACACAAGGGGTGGTGCCACGGATGGCACACCATACATTTCTGGACGGATGCGAATGGGAACCGGTACTTCTTGTACCTCAACCGTAACGACGTCAAGCGCAAGCTCGACAACGTGTGGCTTAACCCGAGCAATGAGTGGAACGACAACTGGCGTTTCCTCGTCCGCGCAAGTAGCAATATTTCTCCCCTGAACTACATGTATCAGGGGAGTTTTGTTTCGCGTGGTATATTAGTCTACGTATGGAAGGTATCTCGGATGCGAAACATATTCATTTCATCGGCATTGGAGGCATTGGCGTTTCTGCTCTTGCCCGCATGATGCTCCATCACGGAAAAGCGGTAAGCGGATCTGATCGCACGCTTTCTCGTATAACCGAAGACCTTTCTCGACTTGGCGCACGTATTTCTGAAGGACATCGTAAAGAAAATATTGGTGAATCTGTTGATGTCGTCATTTATTCTCCTGCAATTACGGATGACAATCCTGAACTCGCATACGCACGAGCACAGCGAATTGAAACTATGTCGTATCCACAGGCACTTGGCCGTATTTCAGAAAATGCGTACACGATTGCTGTCTCGGGAACACATGGCAAAACAACAACGACGGCGATGATTGCTGACGTGCTTCGCGCACATGTTGATCCGACCGTAATTGTTGGAAGTCTCTTGTCAGGCGGGCGAAGCAACTTTGTTCCAGGGGATGCACGACGTTTTGTTGTTGAAGCATGCGAGTACAAGCGATCTTTTTTAAGTCTTTCGCCCTCGATTCTTGTTATCACAAATATTGACGCAGACCACCTCGACTACTACAAAGATCTTGAGGATATCGAAAGTGCATTTCGTGAGCTTGCACAGAAAGTACCTCCTCATGGATTTATTGTGTGTGATTTAGATAACCCTTCTACAAGACGCGCTTTGCGCGGATCAAATGCAACGATTGTAAATTACAAAGCATTCCATGATTCAAACAGAAAATTGGGTGTGATGGGGAACCACAATCGTATGAATGCATCTGTTGCGCACGCAGTTGCTGACATTTTTGGAATTGACAAAAACCACACGGACGTTGTATTGGAAAAGTTTAAAGGCACATGGCGTCGAAGTGAACACAAAGGCATGCACGCATCAGGCGCATCGGTGTTTGATGACTATGGACACCACCCGACAGAAATCAAAACAACAATTCACGGTTTCCGCGAACGTTTTCCAAAACATAATTTGACTGTGGTGTTTCAGCCACACCTTTACAGCCGCACGCGACATCACTTTGGGGACTTTGCTGAAAGCTTTGATCATGCAGATCGAGTCTTGCTTGCACCAATTTATGCAGCACGTGAAAAGGACGAGGGCATCGTGTCACACCACGAACTTGCCGATGCTATCCGAAAACGGAATGTTCGTGTAGAGTCATATGATTCACTCGATGCAGTTAAGGAAGAGCTTACCCGCTCAATAGCCTCAAACGACCTTGTACTCACGATGGGAGCAGGGGATATATATGAGGTAGGCGAGCACCTCCTTTAAGTTTGACTTTTTAGAAAATCGCTGTATTATACTTTCAGTAATTTTGTACATTCCCGTTGGGGATTCACCCCACGGTTCGATTTCAAGAGGAGAAACGAAATGGCACAGACACAGCAGGTGCAGAAGCCGCCATTCCCGCAGATCGGGGAGGTCTTCGAGCTCACTAGTAATTCTGAGCTCTCTGGAATTTGGATGATCAGACATCTTGAGAAGCCTCATGATCCCAGCAAATGGCGCTTCACTGGAACGAACATCCCCGAGGGTATGACCAAGAGGTTCAAACTCGTGGAATTTGGATACCAGCCAAGTTTCGCCGCCGTTGTTAAGATGTATACCAAGCACGGGAAAATACCCGAGGGTGTGTGGATGCAGAGTTTCTACGAGATCTTCAACAAAGGCGACTACTATTTGGGCTACCTTAGGGGAAACATCGGGGTCCCCGACGCATCTTGGGAAAGAGCAGAATCTGTACACTATATGATAGGCGTAATACGTGGAGAGGTCTGCTTCCCAGCAATTGGTCAGTTCGGCCATTGGATGTTCTGCTCGGTCGACAGACATTTTCTCGGTGACTGGTGTTGGCTCGTCGAGGCGGAGTGAGTCACGAAGGTGCGTGTCCGCACGCACCTTCATCGGCGTCCTGAAAAGGACGCCGATTGCTTTTTATGAAATTGATAACTACACTTGCGTTTATATGGAAGAATTAGGAACACTTTTTATAGTAGGAACCCCCATCGGAAATCTGGAGGATGTGACGATGCGAGCGCTCCGCATACTCAGAGAAGCGGACGTTATTTTCTGCGAAGATACGCGTGTCACAAAGCGTCTTTTGGAGAGGTATGAAATTACGACGCGCACAACATCTTTGAATGCGCGCACGGAGCATGCAAAAGTGGGTTCTGTTGTTGGAGCACTCACCGAAGGGAAGAAGGTTGCTTTGGTGACAGATGCGGGAACGCCAGGGATTTCAGATCCAGGTGGCATTGTTGTATGGAAAGTGCGCGAACGATTGCCTGATGTAAAAATTGAAGCAATCCCTGGACCATCAGCTCTTACAACCGCGCTTTCAATCGCAGGGCTTCCTCTCGCAGACTTCGTGTTCTTGGGATTTTTGCCGCACAAGAAAGGACGACAAACGTTGTTTAAAGAAATGGAAGCGTCTAAGCGTGGAACAATCTTTTATGAATCGCCACACCGCATCATGAAGACACTCGTATCATTGTCAGAAGTACTTGATGATACGCGAACGATTGTTATTGCACGCGAGCTTACAAAAATATTTGAAGAAATCGTTCGAGGAAATGCAAAAGAAGTATTGAACTATTTTGAAACGAATGAAGAGAAACAGAGAGGGGAGTTTGTTGTGATGGTTTCAGGAAAATAAAAAACCAAACGTGATGCGTTTGGTAATAGAAAGAGACGATGGCCGGTTCGCGAGAGCGAACCGGCCATGTGGGTGCAAGGATGTGCGCGAGTCTCTCGACTTGGCGCGGAAGGAAATGGGTTCCACCAGGAAAGCTCCCGATGGTTCAAAAAGGGCACATCTTGAGGCGAGGAAGCCGGATTTTCACCGGCAGATGGGATCATCCCCCTAGGTGCCGATGGTGCAGCCACCACCGAGGCATTTCTGAGTCAGAATGACGCCGCGCTTTTTGACGAGGACGTGGCCCTGACGCTGGTTCTGGATGTAGCGCTTCCGCCGCGAGTCCGAAGGCGAGCGGTCGATGATTGCCTTCCTGCCGCGTTGTCGATAGCTGATGACTCCGCGCTGCCGACAGCGGACAAATCCACTGCGTTGCGAGCCGGAAGGCGAGCTGAACCTGATGATTGCTTTCCTGCCGCGCTGCCGGCCGTCGATGAAGCCGCGCTTTTTGACAGCCCCTCTCGTCGGTCCTCGTGGCTGCATACCCACTTCTCCTTTCCGGAGGTTACCCTCCTGCCGTGAAGAACTTCCTGTATCTAAGCTACACCCTTTTCCATTTTTTTCCTAGAGGCTAAGACGGGTATACCGAAGCCACATAACTTTTTCTGGCGCAAAAGTTATGTGCTGGGTATACTAGTTGGCGTATGAATATATACCACAAAATGCTTATTGCTATTGGCGTCCTGCTCTGTCTCATGCCTTTTATTGCCGTGCCGTACGCATGGAAAGGTTGGATTGCGGCAATCGCAGGCGCACTCATTATTCTTTTAGTGTCTGTGCATAATAAACAAACGATGTAGTATGCCTCCGAATCTCGAACAAAAACAAAAGGCACAAAATCAAAAGCCAAAAAAACAAGGCCATCTTTCCGCAGTGGGGCTCGGTTTCTTTGTGTTGTGTTTTCTTTTCTTTATGTTCGGTGCTCCGCGACTTTTTTCTCGCACGTATGAACGGGGTGGCACAGCAACAACGACAAATATTCTTGAGGCACTGTTGCCCCCAAAGAAAGATACAGTGCCACATATAAAAACTCCTGATGTCGTGAAGGCGATCTACATGACCCAGTGTGTTGTGGGCACACCATCATTCCGTGACGAACTTGTTGCGCTCATTGACGAGACCGAACTCAACGCTGTGGTCATCGACATCAAAGACTACACGGGCAAGGTCGCATTCCCGACGGGCAACCCTGCAGTTGCTCCGTCGGTGTCTGATGCGTGCGGGGCACACGACATGAAAGATTTCGTACAGCGGCTCCACGACAAAGATATCTACATCATCGGTCGCATCACGGTGTTCCAAGACCCGTTCTACTCGTCGGTGCACCCAGAGCTCGCGGTAAAGAAAGCGAGCGATGGCACGGTATGGAAGGATCACAAAGGGCTTTCATTTATTGATGTCGGTGCGCGTGATTTCTGGAAATACATTGTTGAAGTTTCAAAAGAGTCATTTGAGATTGGTTTTGATGAGTTGAACTATGACTACGTACGCTATCCATCAGACGGCAACATGAAAGATATTGCCTTTACGCTTTCTGAAGGAAAGCCAAAAGCAGATGTACTTGAAAGTTTTTTTGCATATCTCTACGATGAATTATCAGAACCATGGGACGAAGTTGACGATGTGCCGGCACTCTCTGTTGATCTCTTTGGCTACACCACAACAAACACTGATGATCTTGGTATTGGGCAGGTCATTGAACGTGCGCTTCCATACTTTAATTTCGTCATGCCGATGGTGTATCCCTCGCACTACAACGCAGGCTTTATTGGTATTGCAAAGCCAGCTACCGATCCGTATGCAGTCGTGAAATACTCAATGGATGCAGCAGTTCGACGCGCGAACATCCTTGCGGCCGCAAAAGACTCAACATCTACATCAACCGACATGATTGCGCTTCGTGAACAGGCAGAAAAAGGTCACGGTAATATCAACGCACTTCAACTTCGTCCATGGCTTCAAGATTTTAATCTCGGCGCGACGTACACAGCCGACATGGTTCGCGCACAGATCACCGCAACATACGATGCCGGTTTAAACTCGTGGGCTTTGTGGGATGCAGGAAATACGTATACAGAAGCTGCTTTACACCCTGATGAATTGGGCACTGTGCCTGCCCTGCCGTAGCCTTGGCGAAGGAGGGGGACGCGGGCAATACCTACACAGAAGCGGCATTATTGACTGAAGCCTCGGTAACTCCTTCGACGAGTGAAACAGATGAAAACTAATCTCCTTGTTCTTATACGATTTTTTTGATAGTGTCTTGGCAGACACAGGCTCTTTAACTGTTCAGAGAAAGGAGAATGGGGTGACTGTAATCCGTTTCATTATGTTGCTTCCCGATGGACGGGAGGCTCTTGTATCACAGCATGCGATCGACAGGTTCAAAGAACGTGTATTGATGAACCGGGATGCTTCTGATGCAGAAGCCATGCTTAAAATGCAGGCAAGACTTCTCGAGGCTTCTCTAGGTAGCCTCCCTGAATCAGAACGAATTCATAGGATGTTGACGAATAAATTCAAAAAGACGGAGTACTGGCTTCATGGCAAGTTCCGTTTTATTCTTGAATCACGACCGAACTTTCCAAATCTCTTTCTTCGTACTGTCGAAAACAAGAGTGAATCAGAGCGCAGATTACGACGCTCGACGTTCGTGAGTGTGAAAGAGCGTCGTCGCATACGACTTCATTGTCGCAAGCTGTACGACGCTATCTAACCATAAGAGGAGATGCGATGGCGTGGTTCAAGGAGTTGTTGGAGGGGCAGGAACCCAGAGTTCCATTGTCTCAAGACCCACAAGACTACCCGCCTTGTTTGAATTGCGGAGAGCCAATGATGGACGACCCTGACGAGTGCAAGCACTGTTTCTGGAGTCGGTACAACGAGCATCCCACGGAAAGGGCGGCCGGCTGATGGTTACTTTTGAGGGAGCAAAAGAGCTTCGAAACAATTATCAGTGGCTTACGGACCACATTCTTGAAACCATCACCCCCGCACTCATTCTCCATGGGCATGCATCTTTCGAGTTTCCGAAGACAATTTCGTATGAGGTGAAGTACCAAGTTGTCATCAGAGTCGAAGAAGCATGCAACAACGCAGGGTGGGAGATGGTCGGAACGGTCAAAACCAACACCTTTGGTTTCCGTGAGAGAACCACATGAAGCGATTTCTTTTTCCACTCGCTCTCGTCTTGTCCGGAACAGGGGGACTCTTCATTCCGTTTGTTACAGCAACCCTTGCAAGTCTCGGGTGTGTCGTGGTGAGCGGGAGGCACACTCCGCAAGTGCTCCTGACAGTCTTTCTTTTCTGGGTAGTGTTCGCTCTCAAGGGCATCCGACGCCGGCGTCGGATGCCAGTAGTACCGCCCAGCCCCAGTTTTTACGAAACTGGAGCTGGGCGGTTTTCTTTTTACCAACTCAGTCGTATACTGTCTACAGCAATGGCTCCTCAAGAACCGTACAATCCCGCTCGTGTTACGTACATAGGAGAAACAGACCACCGCAACAAGCGGGTGAAGTTTGGCATCAAAGCAAAAGACCGTACGCGACATATCTACGTCATCGGTAAGACTGGTGTCGGTAAGTCAGTGTTGCTCGAAAATATGGCGGTGCAGGATATTCAGAATGGGGAAGGGTTTGCCTTCATCGATCCGCACGGAAAGACTGCCGACCTTCTTTTGAATTACATTCCTGAGCACCGTTTGAATGATGTGCTTTATTTTGCGCCATTTGACCTCGAGCATCCGGTCGCATTCAACGTGATGGAAGATATTGGACCGGATAAGCGCCACCTTGTTGCTGCGGGTCTTATGTCAGCATTCAAAAAGATTTGGGTTGATGCGTGGTCGGCGCGCATGGAGTACATTTTGAACAACACGATTTTGGCGTTGCTTGAATATCCAGGCTCAACACTTCTCGGTATCAATCGCATGCTTGCGGATAAAGAATATCGAAAACTTGTAGTGTCACATGTGACAGATCCAGGCGTGAAGTCATTCTGGGAAGATGAATTTGCAAACTATACTGAACGTTTTGCGCAGGAAGCAACACCGGCAATTCAAAACAAGGTTGGACAATTTACTGCAAACCCTGTTATTCGAAATATCATCGGGCAGGCAAAGTCCACATTTAATATCCGCGAGATGATGGATCAGAAAAAGATTATCATCATCAACCTCTCAAAAGGACAAATAGGTGAAGACAGCGCGAGTCTTCTTGGTTCAATGCTTATCACAAAAATTTATCTTGCGGCGATGTCACGCGCAGATCTCACGGAAAAAGAACTCAATAAACTTCCAAACTTTTATCTCTACGTGGATGAATTCCAGTCATTTGCGAACGAATCATTTGCAAACATTCTTTCTGAAGCGCGCAAATACAAACTGAACCTCACAATGGCGCACCAGTACATTGAACAAATGTCTGACGAAGTGCGTGCGGCTGTGTTTGGTAACGTCGGAACCATGCTGACGTTCCGCGTGGGAGCAACGGATGCAGAATATTTGGAGAAAGAATTTGCGCCGGTGTTTACTGCAGAGGATCTCGTAAACCTTGATAAGTATCAGGTGTATTTAAAATTGATGATTGATGATATTGCCTCATCTCCATTTTCTGCTCGTACGTTACCCCCAATTGAACTTCCAACGGTGTCATATCGTGATGTTGCGATTGGGCGTTCACAAGAGCAATTTGCACGCCCACGACAGGCGATTGAGGAGGACATTATTCAGTGGCACAAGAAATCATTTGGTCAAAAACGAGAAGGAGAACGAGAAGGCGGGGGAGGAGGTCGTAGTGAGGTGCCACGTCGCGAGGGGGGAGCACCACGACAAGGTGGGGGAGAACGACGGCCTGAGCGTTCCGAGAGACGTCCTGAGGGTGCGGAAAATAGAGGTGGTATGAGTGGCGGGCAGAGGCGTTTCGAAGCGGAACGAGCGCCACAGAAAAAAGCAGAAGATCGCGAAGCAGAAGTGCGGAAGGCAATGTCACTGGATAAATTGCGTCAAGAAAATCGTGAAGAACAGAGGCGTGCAAAAGGACCAACACCACAGCACGTTGCTGAACTCCGTGATGCGCTTGCGGCCGTGCTGGGTGATGCAGGAGTACAAGCGGCTACACAGAATATTCAACCAAAAGAACAGAAGCGAGAAGAATCAAAACCTGTTCAAGAAAAACGACACGAACCAAAGCCGACAAAAGTGGGGTCTGACCCCACCGAAGGGGGTCAGACCCCACAGACTACACACGGAAAATTAGAGGACAGGCAAAAAGAAGTTCCTGAACACGTTTTGAAGAAGCTATTTGAACGCGAGGGTAAATAAGTTAGGAAGTTTTTAAGTTAAAAAGTTGGGAAGGTGGAAGGAAACAGATCGAAAGGTGGGGTCTGACCCCAAAAAAACACGGCTCGACATTTTGTCGAGCCGTGTTTTTTACTTTTTCTTGAGCACACATGTGTACACTCATCGCATGAAATATGTTCCGCAGTATATATTTTTGTTTGCAGTATTTTTTCTCTCGCCACACTTGGTGCATGCAAATATCGTCATTAATGAAATTGCATGGATGGGAACGACGGTGTCTGCGAGTGATGAGTGGATTGAGCTCTACAACAATGGTGTAGAGAGTGTCGATCTTTTAGGATGGACACTCATTGCTCTAGACGGTGATCCCTCTGTCACCCTTTCAGGAACAATTGCTGCTGGAACTTTCTATATTCTTGAGAGAACGGATGATGAAAGCGCGCCGGATGTTTCTGCCGACCTTATATATTCAGGAACACTCGGAAATACAGGCGAGATACTAACCCTGTATGATTCGACACACACAGTGATTGATACAGCAGTGGGGGGAAGCAATTGGTCGCTTGGTGGCAATAATACGACGAAGCATACAGCGCAACGGCAAACAGATGCGTCGTGGATTACGGGTACACCAACGCCAAAGGCAGAAAACAGTGTACAAGATACGGGTAGTGGAGGAACTGGTTCAACAGGCGGGACTACTTCAAAACCAAAGATAACAGGAGGATACAAACAAGTTGTCTTTGCATATGCTGGGGATGACGTAACCGTCCCCGCAGGGGCACATGTTACGTTCGAGGGCTATGCAGTGAACGATAAGAATGAATCGTTAAGCGGGGTGCATTACACATGGACATTTGGTGATGGGGATACGAAATCTGGTAAAGACGTGACACATGCATATCGTGAACCAGGTATGTATGTTGCTGTGTTTTCTATTTCTTCAAACAATCAGAAATCAAAAGATGAGCGTATGGTAACTGTCGTGTCGGCGGACATTGTTATTTCACACGTGGTATGGGGAGAAGAGGGGTTTATTGAGCTTCTTAATACGACAGGAAGCCAACTTGATATTTCGGATTGGAAAATATATGTGGAATATCGTCGGCGATCAGGAATGGACCGCACATTTACGTTTCCGGAGAATACATTTCTTATTTCAGATGTTCCCGTTAAGTTTTCTGCGTACACCACAGGTCTGCGACCAGAAGAAGGGGATGAAGTATCTCTTTTGTATCCCAATGAACGTCGTGTAACTGAATATGAGAATGTTGTTGTGGGGACTGATGTTGTTGAGATGACACCGATTACACTTTCACCAATTTTGGAAACAGCATTTATGCCCGATGAGGTACAACAGGAAGAGAAAAAGGAAGCAACAACTAGTGAAGAAGAAAAGGTAAGCATAGTAACTGCGTCTTCTGTTGTCGCAAGTGTTCGTGAAAGCACACAGCGCGAACAACCACTTGGTCAACTTCTCTTTTTTACACTTTGTATTGTCGCGGGACTTGGTGTTCTGTATGTTGTATCTTCACGAATGCTCGCGACACCAAAAATGAATGTAGGTGAGCTTCGTGCAGAAGATTTTACGATTATCGACACAACACCAAAAGAAACGTAGAGCGTGCTATGATGCCAGTATGCCGGGGAAGCAGAAGAAGCGGGTACTCATTTTCTCCCTTATGTACCAACCTTTTGTGGGGGGTGCCGAAGTGGCTGTGAAGGAAATAACCGATCGAATTGACTCATCGTCGGTTGCTTTTGACATGATTACGCTTCGAGTGGATACGGATCTTCCTGAAACAGAAAAGGTAGGAAATATTACGATTCATCGTGTTGGACGTGCAAAAAAAGCACTCCCGCTCACAGAACTTTCAAAATTTCCGTGGCACCTCATAAAAGTTGCATATGTATGGTGGGCGTATAAAAAAGCGCGCATACTTTCGCGCGAACACACCTACGACCTTTATTGGTCGCTCATGACGAACATGGGATTTCCTGCTGTGTTATTGCGTATGTTTGCACGCGATACGACACCATTTCTTTTGACACTGCAAGATGGCGATACGGTTGATCACATCACCAAACGTTTTCGCATCCGTCTCGTCGCGCCTCTTTTGAAACGCATTTTTACGGAGGCGCGACATGTGCAAGCAATTTCAGTGTACTTAGGAGAATTCGCAAAACATATGGGGTATCGCGGTGCTGTTTCAGTTATTCCGAATGGTGTTGATTACGAGCATTTTGCTGATCCACGATGGATGCAGAAGGGCGAAACACTTGCAAAAAAACTTCAAAAAAATGACGACGACTTCTTTCTCATTACCACATCACGTCTCGTTCCAAAGAATGGCATCGACGACATCATTCGCTCACTCAAGTATCTTCCTGATCGCGTTAAACTCATTGTCGTAGGCGAAGGACCTCTCGGTGAGACACTGTGGAATGTTGCGCATGCAGCTGGAGTTTCAAAACGAGTTCGTTTTACAGGGTATGTTCCACATGCAACATTGCCGATGTATCTCTACGTTTCGAATGTGTTTGTACGTCCTTCACGTTCAGAAGGTATGGGAAATAGTTTTATCGAAGCGATGGCGGCAGGCATTCCTACAATTGGCACACGTATTGGTGGTATCCCTGACTTTTTGATCGATCCTGCAACACCAATGGGCAAAGTAACCCCAACAGGATTGTTTTGTAAAGTACAAGACCCACAAAGCATTGCGCAGAATGTCGAGCGATACATGCAAGACAAGGCGCTTCGTCTTCGCATTATTGCGAATGCGCGCGCAATGGTAAAAGAGCGCTACGATTGGTCGGTAATCGCTCTCGACATGAAAAAACTTTTTGAACGTCTATGAATCCCGTTAGAAGTATAGAGAGGTGGTGCGATAACATTAATGAGAGATGAGTTTTTTCAAAAGAAAACAAAATAAAGTAGGTTCAGAAACTTCTAACGGGATGAAAATCCTCATCGCAACAGGAGTCTATCCACCGCATGCGGGTGGTCCATCGTACTACGCAAAGTCGCTCAAAGACGAGTTCGAAAAACTTGGACATACAGTAACTATCCGCACATTCGGTGTTGAGAGAAAACTTCCCACAGGCATTCGCCATCTTTTTTATTTTTTCAAAACATTTCCTGCATATATTACGAGTGATTGGACGTTGGTTCTCGACACGTTCAGTGTTGGATTGCCTGTGGCATGTCTGCACACATTGTTTGGAGGAAAAGCAATTCTTCGCACGGGCGGTGATTTTTTATGGGAGGAGTATATTGAACGAACAAAAGAAAAGATTCTTCTCTCGGAATTTTACGCGAAAGAACGCTCATTGACGCTCAAAGAGAAAGTCGTATTTGCACTCACGCACTTCACACTCTCACAAATGACGCATGTGGTGTTTAGCACAAACTACCAAAAAGGTATTTGGATGAATCCGTATAGACTCTTTGAAATGCCGTCAGTTTCAATCATTGAAAATCGTTTTGAGCCCGCACACACAGCACAGATACCAACGGATAAGGTATTTGTGTACGCGGCGGCGCGGCCTCTCATGTGGAAGAACATTGATATAGCAAAGAAAGCATTTGAAGATGTTCGGAAACGAGTTCCAGAAGCACATCTTGAGTTTCTCTTTGGGCTTCCTCACGAAGAGGCTCTGCGTCGCATTAAAGAGGCGTATGCATGTCTTCTTGTTTCGCTTGGTGACATAAGTCCAAACCACGTATTGCGTGCCCTCTCCTACGGAAAGCCTGTTGTGCTGACATCAGAGAATGGTTTAAAGGAGCGCATCGGGGATGCGGCACTCTACGTTGATCCGAGAAATCAGGAAGAGATTACGACGGCAATTATTTCTATGTGTAATTCGGCAACGTATGGCAGCTATGTTGAAAAGGTACAGCGATTGTCGTTTGCGCACACGTACGCGGATATTGCGAAAGAATTTTTGACGCTATGCAGCAGATAATTTTTAAACCCGTTCTTATACTCGGAAGTGACAAAGCACTCTTTGATGCGACAAGTGATGCATTTTTGCGTATGCAAGAGTATGGGCGATTGTATGAGAAGGTGACAGTACTTGTGCCTACATCTGTGCGTGGCATACAAAGAGCCGAGCGAGGGAATGTGTCAGTGGAGCCAATCTACGGAAACACAAAAATCCAACAATTCGTGCGTATGGTGTTCCGCGCTCGCGGACTCGCGCGTGGAAAGAAATACTCATCAATCATTGCGCAGGACCCATTCATGTTTGGATTCTGCGCGTTTATAGTGAATGTGACGCAACAAATACCTTTTGTGGTGAGTGTTTTTGGTACAGATATTTTCAACAAACATGTGCGTACAGAATCACTATCACGTCGCATCTATACACTCATTGCGCGATGTATAGTGCCGCAAGCCACAGCCATTCAAACTGATGGACCAGAAACTATTCCTCCGCTTCAGAAAAAATATGGTGACAAAGTATTTTTCAAACCTGTACTGCCTCCGGATCAGGGACGGTTTGCTCATGCACACATACCATCGTTTGCGTTACCTTTGCGTATCTTGTTTGTCGGGCGTTTTGTAAAGCAAAAAAATATTCCTTTGTTTTCAGAGATAGTGAAGAAATCAAAAGAGCTTTTAGGAGAACAGGTACACTTTTCTGTTGCGGGCGATGGTCCTTGCAAACAGGAGTTTCTAGAGAGAATTAAAGAGGACAATGTTGAAAGTATTTTTCATGATCTTGGGCTTTTAAGCCGAGAAGAACTTATCGAGGCATATAGCAAACACCATCTCCTTATTCTCACGTCCTATTACGAAGGATTTCCAAAAGTGTTTATGGAAGCTGCGCTCTCGAGTATGCCGATTATTTCGTCGCGCGTGAGCGGTCTTCAGGGACTCGTTATTGACGGTGTCACGGGGCACATCGTTGAACAGGGAAGCGCACCAGAAGTTTGGGTTGAAAAAATAGACTCATATATACAGCATCCTGAAACACTCGACCTTTTTTCAAAAGAGATACGACGTGTGTACCAAAAAGAATACGGCGATAAGAGCATCCTTGACTTTCAACGCCCTCTCGCACATTTTGTCGAAACACATGAGTTGAGTGCGCGTTCATCAGCAGCCCGTATTCCTCGTTTTTTGGTGTCGGGAGGAATGGGTTTTGCGGTGCAGGTTGGCCTTCTCTATTTCCTTACGGAGAATCTGCACCTGTGGTATCTTTTGTCAGGAACTCTTGCCTTTATTTTTTCTCAGACAACGAGTTTTGTGCTTCAGAAACTTTGGACATTTGAGGATTTTCAGAAAGACACCGTTCACTACCAAGCGTGGCTGTTCCTTCTCACGGGTATCCTCGGAGTAGGGGGTAATGCACTTATATTGTATGTGTGTACGAGCATCCTTGGGTTCCACTATATTGTCTCGCAAGTCATCGCGAGTGGACTCCTCGCTTTTCTAACCTTTTACATATACTCTCGACATATTTTCGTCTCACGTAGACGCACACTACACTAGTATGAAAACAGTTTCTATTATCATTCCGTGTTACAACGAAGAAAAAACGCTTGCAACGGTTATTACCGCTGTGCAAAAGGCGGATGTGTGTGGGCTACAAAAAGAAATCATTGTTGTTGATGATGCGTCAAAGGATAAAAGTGTAGAGATTGCAGCAACATTTCCAGATATTCGTGTGTACAAACACGAATACAATAAAGGCAAAGGCGGGGCGCTTATAACAGGTATGCGCGAGGCCACAGGAGACATCGTTCTTATTCAAGATGCAGATCTCGAATATGATCCGAATGAGTATCCAATTCTTCTCAAGCCAATCCTCGCTGGGCACGCCGATGTTGTGTATGGGTCACGCTTTGTGGGAAGCAGGCCACATCGCGTTTTGTACACGTACCACTATTTAGGCAATAGATTTTTGACGCTTTTCTCAAATCTTCTCACGGGGCTCAATCTTACTGATATGGAAACCTGCTACAAAGTATTTACACGATCTGCCCTTGATAGTTTTAAAAACAACCTTCATGCAGAACGTTTTGGTATTGAACCGGAAATTACCGCACGAGTTGCCCAGAAAAAGTGTCGGGTCTACGAAGTGGGTATTTCATATTATGGGCGCACATACAGCGATGGGAAAAAGATCACGTGGAAAGATGGTGTGGCTGCACTCTGGCATATTCTTCGTTTCAACCTTTTTCCATAATATATGCAGGAACAATCGTGGTGGAAAATAACGAAGACAGAAGGTATAGCACTTTTTTGTATTATCGCAGTTGGGTTTTCTTTCTTCCTTTACAAAACAAGCACACATCACCTTGATCGCAATAGCGACTATCTTCAATACATTGAGACAGCAAAGTTTTTTGGAGGGGACCTTACCGCCGAACAGTCTCCTTCACGAATCTTAAAACCACTTGCACCCGCATTTGTTACGTTCCTTTCACCGGACGGAGATGTTGAAGGGGGATTTCTCATACAAATGCTCTTTTTCTATGTGCTTCTTGTTCTTGTTTCGTACCTCTTTTTCAGAACATTTTTTAATGGTTCATTATTTGCCGCACTTTCTGCAACGGCACTGTTTTCATTGTCGTATCCAATGCTCCGGTATGGATTGGATTTCTACACCGAAACAGGCGCACTCTTTTTCTACGTTGCGGGGCTTCTTGCAACACTTCTTTTCATACGTACACCAAAATTGTCATTGGTAATCATAAATGCTGTCATTGCTGGCGTGGGCTTTTTAGTGAAAGAGTACAGTATTGTGCACCTTATTATTTTCAATGTCATTATTATTTTCTATCCACGAACAGCACTTTCTGTTAAGGAGAAAATAAAATATCTTATCTACGGTAACGGTGTATGGGTCGTACTTACAGCTCTCTGGCAACTGTACGTGTGGTCCACGTATCACTACACATATCTCGATTGGTATTTGAACGGGGGACTTCCATATTTCTACAATGAAGGACGCACCTACATGATTACCAAAAGTTTCTTCGCACTCCTTATGATCGGATGGTTTGCGATTCCATTTGCCTATCGTACGATACGAGAACAAAACTATCTCACCAAACTTTTTCTTTTCTTGGCAGCCTCGGTACCATTTTTAGCGCTTGTATGGGGTGCCATCTCGTCGCGACTCTTTTATGTCTTTGTGCCAGCACTTGCAATCCTCTGTGTATGGGGAATTGAGCGTCTAACAATGAAGAATTCTGTGCGTGTCTTTCTTGTTGTATGTATCCTCATTTCGCATATTGTGTGGCTCTTGAATCAACTTTTTGTCTAATATGCGCCTTCTCATTCTCACACAAAAGGTAGATAGTGCTGATGATAACCTTGGTTTTTTTCATCGCTGGATTGAGGAATTTGCAAAGCAATGTGAGAAAGTGACCGTGATTTGTTTATTTGAGGGGAAGCATGCACTTCCAAATAATGTTTCCGTGTTATCTCTCGGAAAAGAAAAAGGGGTTTCCAAACTCACATATTTGGTGCGTTTTTATACATACATTTGGAAAGAGAGAAAACACTACGATGTTGTGTTTGTGCACATGAATCAGATATATGTGATTCTTGGTTGGAAGTTGTGGTGGTTATTGGGAAAGAAGGTTTCGCTTTGGTATGCACACGGTAAAACAACGTTCTCACTTCGTCTCGCAACGTTTTTTACACAGAGTGTTGTTACCTCAACAAAAGAAGGATTTCGTATAGAAACAAAGAAAAAACGTATTGTAGGGCAGGGGATTGACCCAACACTCTTTGTACAAAAGACCGACTATATAATTGGAGATACATTCAAACTTGTGACTGCAGGGCGTATCACGTCTGCAAAACAGATTGAAAAGATGATTGACACTGTTTCTGATCTTCGCACAAAAAAAATTCCCGCAACACTCACGCTCATTGGATCAGGAGATACAGCATATACAGAAACACTTATTGCACACGCTCGTTCAAAAAATGTTTCTGAGTATGTAGAATTTCTTGGTGGTATGCCATATGCAGAACTAACACAGAAATTGTACGCATATGACGTATTCTTTAATCTTGGAATAACAGGAAGTCTTGATAAGGCACTTCTTGATGCGGCGGCTGCGAAGCTTCCTATTGTGACAACGAATACCGCATTTGATTTTGCGGTGACAGATCCACAAAAGAAACTAGAAGAGTTCTACAAAACTTCTCCCGAGGATCGTAAGAAAAACACAGAGCACGTGCATGAGTGGCTTCTCAATACACACACGCTCAAATCTCTCGTCACAAAGACCCTCTCGTATTTTTAAGTCTTAGACCAAGTCATATAAACGTGGTAGTCTGTCTTCATTAGGGGCCATTTTCTATACCAAAAGCGCGTATACCAGCACACATATATTCATGAATACTATGACGCGTTCTATAAAACAGGGAATAAAAAAAGCTATTCATGCGCTCGGCATTGATGTCGTGCGTTTTAAAACAAAAAAGAATCCGCTTGCGTGGGCGAGAGAATACAACATCAAAACGGTTATCGACATCGGGGCGAATGTGGGACAATTTGCGCGTGAAATTCGTGACGTACTGCCTGAAGCAATGATTTATTCATTTGAACCGGTACAAGGGACATATGAACAATTGGTTGAAGAGATGAAGTCAGACGCGTATTTCAAGGCATTTCCCTATGCGCTTGGAGAAAAAGAAGAAACTGTTTCGATGCACATAAATGTACACTCACCGAGCTCGTCGTTGCTTCCTCTTGCATCTGCACATAAAGATACGTATCCAACATCTCTTGAAACAGCAACAGAAACGATTCAGGTGCGACGTCTAGACACTGTTGTGAAAGAATTCACCGTAACACCAAACCTTCTCGTAAAATTCGATGCCCAAGGATTTGAGCGACACATACTCGCGGGCGGGCGAGAAACTGTTGCACAGGCAAAGGTAGTGCTCATGGAACTCTGTTTTAAAGAACTCTATGAAGGGCAGGCCCTTTTTGAAGAACTCCATACAACACTCACGGAGCTAGGGTTTACCTATGCCGGAGGCATAAATACAAAGCTGGGCAAAGACGGAATGCCGTTGTTCGAAGACGGCGTCTTTATACGAGCGTAATTTCTATGAAACTTCAAGGTATCTTTGATCGTTTTGTTTCTTGGACAAATGACGCTCCACGCGTATATACTTTTTTAATTGTTTTTTTGTGCGCGTTATACCTTGTACTTGCTACAACCACCCTTGTTTTTTTAAAAACAAATAACATAGATCCAGTCGAATCATTTCTTCTCCTTGATGATGATTCAAAAGAATATGCCGTGTTAGGGACGAGTATTCTTAAGGAGCATACATTCGTTCAAGAACGGGACGGTATTCGAGCACACGAAGTATTTCGTACCCCTGGGTACCCCGTATTCATTGCGTATATCCTGTATGTATTTGGTTCAATGTACATGGTGATTGTCGCCCAGATTCTTCTTGTTATATGTACGAGTCTCGGTATATATGAACTGGGGAGAAAAACACTTTCTCCGACAGCGGGTTTTTCTGCAGCATTTTTCTACGGAATAAGTCCTGTAGTCATTATGCATACACTTACTCTGTTTAGTGACGTACTTTTTACTTTTATACTCGTATGTTTCACCCTTCTCTTTTTCGTTGAGAGTCATAAACCACTTCGCATAGCACTTCTCCAAGGAATTCTTTTTGGTGCACTTGTGTATATTCGATCCATAGCACTTTTTGCGATACCAGCATTTCTTTTTGTGTACACTCTCTGTTCGTTGAATACCATACGAGCAGTACTTGTTCGTAGCCTGGTTATTGGAATCGTTGGACTTCTCTGTATTACGCCGTGGATTGTTCGTAATGATCAAATCGCAGGAACAAAATCTTTTTCATCAATCGGTTCATATAATGCACTTTTCTACAATGTTGCGTTCTTTGATGCATACCATAAAAATATTTCATCTGATGAATCTCGAAAACAAATTCTTGATGAGCTCGGTATGCCAACCGATCAGGAATTGAAAACATTTGCCTACACGACTCACATGAAAGAAATAACACGTGAACATCTTTCAGGGAATATGCTTTCGTATAGCTTTTTTCATAGTGTAAAAACACTTCCTTTCTTTGTCGGAAGTGATCTAAAAAACATGACGACGATTTTTGCTGGGATTTTTACGTCGCCTGAACATACGGGAGGGGTTCAACAGACTCTTCAAGATGAACTTATGCAAGGACGCATACAGGTTCTTATACAAAAAGCACTTCGTGAACTACCGTTTACCTTTGAACGTCTTGCGTGGGGATTTCTCGTCCTTTTTGGGTTTGTTGGTTTATGTCTATACAAAAAAGAAGCGCGTCGCGCGCTTCTTTTACTCATTGGGCTTGTTTGTATTTTTGCACTACTCACCGGCCCTGTATCAATTCCGCGCTATCGTATTCCTGCAGAACCATTTATATTTCTCGCTGGATTTGGAGGACTTGTCGCTTGTCTAGAAAAGATGCGAGGACGAAAGGCTATTCAGTAGTCTTTGTTGGTACGGCGCCTTTCTCAAAATATTCTTTTTCTTCGCCGACTGATTCGATGTCGTAGCGCGTATTGTCGATAATACTTTTTGCCGCAAGAATACCCATTTCAAGAGAGTGGTCTTGGTTGTTGTATTTAAATCGTCCTGGGCGGCCAATGTAATAGAGATTTTCAAAACGATCAAGATAGTCTTTCACAACGGAGAGATACTTTTTGTATTCCAAGTCATAGATAGGATAAATATCCTCTTTTTTGATGTGGTAGTGTCGGCGCACCTCACTGCGTGTAAAGAAACCTAACTCCTCAAAATGCGGAATTGCAAGCTCAAACAATTCATCTTGTGACATGTTCCACACCGCATCATCTTTAAAGCAAAAAAACTCAACGAAGAGAGACGTCTTGTCGTGAGGTGACATGTCGGCGCTGAAATTTTTCATTTCACTCACGCGTGCAAACGGTACGCGTTCTGTGGGGAAGTAAATCCACTGATCGAGAGTAATCGATGGTTTGTCGAGTGTGATGAAGAGGTAGACCTGGCTTCGATGACGAAGTTCACGTGCTGCCATTTCAATTTCTTGCGGTACGGAAGGCGAAAACAAACGTGTAAATGCGGGCAAAGGAATTGATTCAATAAGCGTCTCGCATTCAATAGCAAATTCTTCGCCATCCTTTTCAACAATTACTTTTTCTATAGTGTGTTTGTTGTGGACGACAGAACGAACCTTTGCATCACATATAACTTCATAGCCACGCTCTTTGAGATCGTTTGTTATTGTTTCGTAAATAAGTCCGGTGCCAAATTGTGGGTAGTAGAAACTTTCAATGAGTGTTTTGGGGCCTTCGTTTCGAGAGCGTTTGAAAATTCTCTGGAGCGCGTTTTTGATAACGGAGCCAAAATCAAGACCTTTGATACGCTGTCCTGCCCAGTCAGGGTGAATTGTTGTTGCCGGAATGCCCCAAATCTTTTCCGTGTAATTGATCATGTTGAATCGGCCGAGGCGCTTACCAAAGTTGGCAACCACGTAATCTTCGAACGAGACGATTGGTTTCTTCAAAAGTTTGTAGTGTATTTGGGCGTATGCGTAATCAATACCCATGAGTACGGCATTCAAAAACCCAATATTCCGGAGTGCCTGCATGAGATTGATAGGGTAATCGTAAAACTTTCCATCAATGAGCTGTCGTGTTTGTCGGCGTACGGTAATCCATTTTTCTTGTAGTAACTCCTCAATGAATTCGTAGAGGTATTTATTTTTTGAGAAGAATCGGTGTGGACCGTTATCAGTTCGGAACACCAAACCATCTTCTTCGAATGTATACGTGCGTGCGAGACCACCAACAGACGATTCTTTTTCAAGGAGAATAAAAGGAACACCTGCTTTTGAGAGTTCTCGGGCGCAGGCAAGTCCCGCAGGACCAGCACCAACAATTAATACTTTTGTCTTACGCGTGTTCATGAATAGCAACAGGAGCCTCTGTGGGACGAGAAAAGATGTAGTGTCGATAGATGAAGAAACTCCACACAGCGACGATGAGAGAAGCTGCTATTTGAGAAAAGATGTACCACACGTGGAATATATCCGTGAATGTGTAGATGAGGAGAGCGTTTGCTCCCATATTGAAAAGTGCCAAGAGTACGAACAATACAAACTGGCGATGCACCATGTGTCGTGAATTATCACGGAATGTCCAAAATTTTTGTAACAAAAAACTCGCGATGACGGCAATACCAAATGCAATTGTTGATGCGAGCACATACCACAAGCCAGCAATTTCATGAAGCACAAAGAGAATCCCCAAAAGAAGTCCTGCAGCGGTACCTCCCGAAACAAGAAAGCGTACGGCAATCTTTACGTGCAAAGGGTCATTATCGGTGTGCATACAGGTTGACGTATTTCTTCGGAAGGTTACGTGCGAATGACTCAAATATAGCAGGTTCTAGGGGTTCTGAGATAGTGCCCGTGTCGTCATCAAGAACGCTTACTACAAAACCTAAGGCAGTAAGTTCTGTAAGGATAAGGTGAGAGGGAAGGCCTTGGTCGGTGTACACTTTTGGATACAACTCAACGACCAGTTTGAGATTTTGATTACGTTCTACGATTGCTTGCATGCCTTTGAATACGAGATGTTCCGCGCCCTCAACATCGATTTTGATGAGATCAATTGGTGTGTTTGCAAAAAGAGTATCGAGTGTTGTGACAGGTACCGTGTGCGTGCTTTTGTACGCACCACGTTCTGCGATGAGACTGTTGCTTCCTGTTCCTGTACTTGAATCATACAACGTCATTTCACCAACATGGTCTGATACTGCTTCTGTGTGGGGAACAATATTTTTGTACCGACGGATATTGTATGAAAGCTTGTCAAAATTTTCTGCATTGGGTTCAAATGCATGGATAGTGCCCTGTGGGCCAACGAGTTTACTTGCTTCAATTGCAAAGTAGCCAACATGTGCCCCTACATCGATGACCGTCATGCCAGACGTTAGTACGCGCTCCAAAAGAGTTGAGACACCACGATCCCATGTGCCAAAAAGCATTTCATAGCTCATGACGGTGCCAGCTTCAGCTGGTTTGAATCTGGTGAGAAATGAGAGCACGCGTACGCCTGAATTGGCGAGCATACGGACAAAGCGTTTTATGATGCGTGGTTGGCGCACTGAAGCTTGATATATTGCATTAAGCATAGAGTTCGGTGTATACACTTTCCATTTTCTTTTTAAAGACTTCGGGGAAAAAGTTATTTTGTGCGAACGAGAACGCGCGTTGGCCCCACTCGGCGCGTGTGTCAGGAGGGAGGCTTGCGATGGTGCGTAGTGCGGTGGCAATACGTTCTGGTGTCGCGCGTTCGTCGATGACGATGCCGCAATTTGCGCTTTCGATAATTCGACGCTGGTCACTGACATCAGAAGCGACCACAGGGCGTCCTGAAGCTAGATACGCGGAGAGTTTTTGTGGGTACTGAGTTTCACTCACGGTGTCTTTGATTCGAACAGATGCGAGCACATCGCAGTCGCGTAAAAAAGCGACTACGTTACTGTGTTCAACGCGGCCAGCATAGGTGATGTTTGGGAGTTTTGGAAACTGAGCGTCGTCACTCGCATCAAAACCACCAATGTTGAAATGGATATCGGTTCGATCAGACAGTATACGGGCGCTTTCAATCAAGGCAGGCAGTCCTTGCCACCATGCGTGATTCCCCAAATAGCCGACGATGCATTTTTCCTGAGGAATGCGTGCACTATATGCAACATCAAAATCGACTGGCCCCCATACAACACTCAAGCGTTGTGGAGATACAAATGATTTGTAGAATGTAGTTTGAGAGTAGCTCATTGCAATGATGTGGTGTGCAAAGAGGAGCCCAAAAAAATCGATGAGTCCAAATGCTACACGGCGGAATAGGTTTGTTCCTTTAAGTTCAAACCAGGTGAGGCCGTGCACTTCAAAGACGACCTTTGTCTTTCCAAAACGAAAAAGGGCGTACGGAAGCGCAGCGAGAAGACCAAGTGGAGTTATACAATGTACGATATCGGGGGCGTTTTTTCGAAGATGCGCAAATGCAAGACGTGTATAGGGAAGGGCAGTTGCCTTATCAAGCTTGCTCACATTTGTTGCTTCAGAATATTCACGCGTCGTAACCACAGAGACGTCAGTAAAGGTCATTGCCGTGCGAATAACCGTTTTTGCCCGAATAGGCGTGCCCGTGAGGCGGTTTAAATTGAAGGGGCAGAGAAAACAGACCTTTTTCATGCAAGCACTGTAACATTTTTTACCGCAGAAATGTATATTTTTTAAATTTTAAAAAAGCACTATTGAAATTTCAGTACCATTCGACTATACTCTTTCTGACAAAAGACCTCTGCCACTATTTATGAAAAAAGCGCTGATTACAGGTATTACAGGACAAGACGGCTCATACCTAGCAGAGTTACTTCTTGAGAAAGGATACGAGGTACACGGTATCATCCGCCGAGCGAGCGTTTTTAATACCGAACGCATTGATCACATTTATCAAGACCCACATGAGAAAAAACCTCGACTTCATCTGCACTATGGTGATCTCTCGGATTGTGGAAGCCTTGGCGCAATTTTGCAAAAGGTACAGCCCGATGAGGTGTATAACCTCGGTGCGCAGAGTCATGTTCGGGTGAGTTTTGATATTCCTGAATACACAGGTGATGTGACGGGGCTCGGAACAACACGGCTTTTGGAAATGATGCGACAGACTGGAAGCAAGGCAAAGTATTACCAAGCCGCTTCAAGTGAGATGTTCGGCAAGGCGCTCGAACTCCCGCTCAAGGAAACAAGCCCTTTTTATCCGCGCTCTCCATATGGTGTGGCAAAAGTGTATGCCTATTGGATGACGAAGAATTATCGTGAGAGTTATGGAATGTTTGCGGCAAACGGTATCTTATTTAATCACGAATCGCCACGACGTGGAGCGACATTTGTTACTCGAAAAATTACACGCGGACTTGCTCGTATAAAACTCGGAAAAGAAGAAAAGATTTTTCTAGGGAATCTCGATGCAAAACGTGATTGGGGCCACGCAAAAGATTACGTGTATGCAATGTGGCTCATGCTGCAGCAGGACGAGCCGGGGGATTACGTTATTGCAACGAATGAAACGCACACGGTGCGTGAGTTTGTTGAAGTTGCCGCAGAACGACTTGGTTTTTCTATACGATGGGAAGGCGAGGGGCTTTCCGAGAAAGGGATTGATGCAAAAACGGGGAAGACGATTATCGAGATTGATTCCAAATACTTCAGACCAGCAGAAGTTGATGTGCTCTTGGGCGATTACGCGAAGGCAGAAAAAGAACTTGGTTGGAAACCAACGACGACATTTAGGGACCTTGTTATTTGTATGGTAGATGCAGATCTCGAAGCAGAATCAAAGCATGGATAAGAATGCAAAAATTTTTGTTGCGGGGCATAACGGTCTTGTAGGAAGCGCGATTGTTCGCGCGCTCAAACGTTCTGGTTTCGAAAATATTGTTACACGATCAAGAAGTGAACTCGATCTTTTAGATGAACACGCGACAGCGGCTTTCTTTGAAAAAGAATCACCAGACTATGTGTTTGATGCCGCCGCAAGGGTAGGGGGAATCATGGCGAACAAAAATAATCCCGCGGACTTCATACGAGAAAACCTCGTTGTACAAAACAATCTCATACATCAGGCGTATCTACATAAAACAAAGAAACTACTTTTTCTTGGGAGTTCGTGCATATATCCAAGACTTGCTGAACAACCAATACGTGAAGAATATCTTTTGACGGGGGACCTTGAACCGACCAACAAGGCATACGCGATTGCAAAAATCGCAGGGGTGATAATGGTGGAATCGTATAACAAACAGTACGGAACAGATTTTATATCAGTTATGCCCACAAATTTGTACGGCACCAATGACAATTTTGATCTTGAGAATTCACACGTACTTCCTGCACTCATTCGAAAATTTCATGATGCTAAGAAAAATGGGACGCCATCAATAACGTTGTGGGGAAGTGGTGAGGTGTATAGAGAGTTTTTGCATGTTGATGATCTCGCAGACGCATGCGTATTTTTGATGAATGCATATTCAGGATCAATGCCGCTCAATATCGGAACCGGTGAAGATGTCACCATTCGCGAATTGGCTAACATGATTAAAGACGTTGTTGGATATTCTGGAGATATTGTTTGGGACACATCAAAACCTGACGGAACGCCAAGAAAACTACTTAACGTTGATCGTGTTAAGGCACTTGGATGGGCACCAAAGATAGGCCTTCGCGAGGGAGTAGAAAGTACCTATCAATGGTTTGTTGAAAACATCGACTCGGTTCGAGGAGGAAGTGCGTCGTAACCTATTTTACGACTTCAAGTTCGAATACGAGAATATTCACTCTCCAGAAAAGGTGGAGGTAGTTTTCATACAAATCGATGTGTCGTTCGAGAAAAGCTTTGATTTTCTTTTTTAGGAATGAGCTATTTGCTGCTGGCCACCCAAATGATCGTTCAACAAGATTGAAAGTGAAAGGCAAGTTTGTGAACGTATGATTGTTTTTACAGAAATAATTGATGGTCTTTCCAGAAAAATGATTGCAGTGTGTGGGGTCCTTGAATGATGATGAGTGTCTGAAGTGAGGAACCTCGATTAATACTTTTGTTCCATTCTTACTGATGCGATAGATCTCTTCGAACGTTTTAAAAAGATCAGGCATGTGCTCTATGAAATGAAAGGCGAGCACTACATCCGCAGAATTGTCTTCGATTGGCCAAGGGAACTTTCCAAGATCATGTTTGATACCAAGATGCTTCATGTCGTTCCAATCGACAGCAATTGTTCCAGGGAAGTCCTGCTTGCCCGCGCCAAGGTTGTATACCTTTAGTGTACCGTCGAAAGAAACAGCTCGGCCGCTCTTCTGGTAGATTTTTTGTATCAAACTTGTGTGTTGCATTGCTTGAGTATACGCTGATATATGAAGCCTTTCAATTGAAAGAAAGCTTACGCATGAATCCCGTACGAAGTAAAGAAGTGTTGTTGTGATAGCGTTACAATACATGAATTTTTTTCAGGAAAAACAAAATAAAGCTGGTTCAGAAACTTCGTACGGGATGAATCCCACACCAGAAAAAATTGCACTTGTTATTCCCTATATGCGTCAAGGGGGTGGTGCAGAAAAAATATGTGCGTGGCTGTCCAATGAGCTTGCACAGCACAACACGGACGTTCACCTGATTACTTTTGTGGAGCGGGAAAATGAGCACAAGGTTTCTGGAACGCGTCATGTTCTCGATACACGATATCGAGGAGGCATTGTTGGGTTAGTAAAGAATGCATGGAAGATACGACGTCTTTGCCGAGAGCACAGCATTCAAAAAGTCCTTTCTTTTACGGAGGAAGCAAATGCTGCGTGTCTTCTCGCAAAAATGTTGGGGGGAATTCCTACTTTATTTCTAGCCGTCAGAAATAATCCTGAATTCAGAGGATTCTTAGGCAGGACGTTCATCAAAACGTTCTATCGTTACGCGAACGCTGTTGTGGCAAACTCATCAGAGCTTGCACATATACTCACAGACACTTTTCATCTCCCACATGTTGTAGTTATACAAAATCCGATTGATGTGGAGTTTTGTATCCAAAGATCAATGGAACCTCTACCTGAACGCATTACACAAGCAATCAAAGGAAAGTCAGTATTTGTAAATATTGGGCGCTTGATTAATCAAAAAGGGCAAAGACACCTCATCAATGCATTTGCTCGTGTGGTGAAACAAGTTCCAGAGAGCATACTACTTATTCTTGGACAAGGGATACACGAAGAGGTGCTTCGACAGTTAGTACATCAGAAAAATCTCGAACAACACGTCTTATTTTTGGGTCGTGTTGAAAATGTATATCCCTACATCCGTGCTGCACGTGCATTTGTATTGACATCTCTTTTTGAAGGGTTTCCCAACGTGCTTCTAGAGGCACTTGCAATGAGTACACTCGTGATATCGACGGACTGTCCTACAGGACCACGAGAGATTCTTGGTGCACCACTTGGTGAGAGGTTGTCGTATCCGTATTTCGCAACGCACGGTATTTTGACGCAGCCGTTTGGAGGCTCTCATCACAAGGTTGTAAAAGCAGAACAAAATCTTTCGGATCTTTTGATTCAGGCTCCCCAAAAACAATTCTGGAAAGAACGATACGAACACGGTCAAACACGAGTTGCAACACTTCGACCGCACGAAATTTTTTTGAAATGGGAAAAACTATTGGGGGCTTAACGATACTGAATCCACAACTTTATTCTTTTTACTACAGAAAATAGAGAAGGAAAAACTTTTTTTAAAAAACCACGGAGCGCGGTGCTTACAGCAGAAGGACGCACCCTCTTGTATAGAAAGTTTTGTTTGAATTCCGTGCGATGGATAATCCGCGCACGTGGGTTGAATTGATACTGGTATCCGAGACGAATTAGTTGTTTATTAAATGTCTGGCCGATGAGACCATATGCGGTAATTGATTCATCAAAAAGTCCGCTTTCAATCCAATCTTTTTGCAGCATGCACGTGTTGTTTTCGACCACCCATTTATATTTTGGTACAGGAACGAATTTATGGGGTGTTGAATCTCCGAATGTTTCCAAATACAAGCGGTTTTTTTCATGTACGTTATCTTGAGGATCTGTACTTTCACGCGCTCCTCCTGTGAATGTTTTTGAATGTACGGTCTTTTTGTGCTCTTCAACGAACTCTGGCACAGGGAAACTATCATCGTCGAGAATAACAATTGCTTCTCCGCGCGCCTCATGAATGCCAAGGTTTCGTGCACGCGCGAGTCCATATGTATCTTTTAAACCTGTATTAACCCAACGTAGGGGGAAAAGGGAGGTTTTTTTGTATTCAGAAAGCATGTCCTCTGTGCCATCTGAAGAACCATCTATAGCAACGACTACTTCGAAATGCATATCGGTTTGTTGCTGGAGGCTATCTAGAAGTTCTTTGAGCACATTTTTTCTGTTGAACGTTGCAATAACAATTGATAGAAGCATATCGTTCAACACGGTGCGGCTCCATTCATCGTGCACATTCTCTCCTGTGAGGTCGAATCCAAGTTTTTGGAGAGCTGCTACGAGTGGCGCATGGCGTAGCGAAAGGGATGGAATTTTTTGGTAATGCCACTCACAGAATATTTTGTCGATAAGGTTGATGGTGTTGGTCGTAATGAGATGTTCAAGAATGTCATACTCTTTTCCCTCAATATCGATTTTGAGAACAACATAATCTTCGGGGCTAAGATTTTTTTTCAAGAATTCAGCAAAGTCGATACAGGCTACAGTTTCAAATGTGTCTTTTGAGACATTGATTTTTTCTTGTAAAAGAGAGCTTCCTTCAGACACGGACAGGGGAGTCTTGATTTCTTTGTGGAGAAAAAGCTTTCCTGATCCTGTTGCTACATCAGCCGCTTCCTCATGGAGATGCACCTTTGGGTGATTAGCAAAACCCTTTTGGATGTGTTCGAAGTTTGTGTGATAGGGTTCAAATACATGGAACGCATCGAAGTCTGAATATCGACGTAATGCGAGCTCAAGGCTATCGCCCGTGTATCCACCCAAGTCTATAAACACTTTCATCACACTATCCTAACATGGTGTGGGTGCTATATAATCAGGCCCACAATAACCATTATGATTATCGTACGAATTTCTGGGGGCTTAGGAAATCAGCTCTTCCAATATGCTCTGGCGCGACGTCTTCAAGAAAATGCACAAGAGGAAGTGCGTATTGATGTTTCAAAATTTCATCCACTACTTCAAGGCAAGATAACGCCGAGGGATTTTGCACTCGATTGCTTCAATGTGACGCTTAAAAAAACAACTTTGGTACAGAATGTCCTCAGGAAAATAAGAACAAATTTTCTTAAAACAATGCACGTTGTACATGATAAAACCACATTCGTGTTCAATGGGTCTGTACTCATACACACATCGAAAGCATATTTTTTGGGAAACTGGGCGAATTTTCGGTATGGCACTCCAATAAAACAAATTCTATTAAAAGAATTCACTCTGAAAAACCCCTTGAGCGAAGAGGGGGCACGGATTTTACAACAAGAAGAATCTTCTAACTCTGTATCAGTGCACATACGACGAGGGGATTACGTACAGCACCAGAGTAAATTTATTGAACTCAAAAAAGACTACTACGAAAAGGCTGTTTCAATACTGCGCGAACGAACCGCACACCCAAAGTTTTTTATTTTCTCTGATGATGGCGCATATGTGAAAACGCACTTTCACGAGCTTTTTGGTGAAGATGTTGTGTATGTTTCCGAGTCGCATCTTTCCGATTTTGAAGAGATGGTTCTCATGAGTAAATGCAAACACAACATTATTGCGAACAGCACCTTTAGTCTATGGGCAGCGTGGCTTAATCAAAATGACAAAGCAATTGTTGTTGCACCAAAAAAATATAGAGCGGACGATGCCGATGACTCGGATCTTATACCTTCGGGACTTGATTGGCTTCAGATATAGCGGCGCGTCTGATGAGCCATGTTGAGAGAGCGTAGCTAAAAATACCTATGACTCCTCTTGAAAAGATTAATCCCCACGGTCCGTAAAAACGTATTAAGAGAAAGATAACGAGAATTTTAAAGAGCGCGCTTGCGGTGTTGAATACATACAGCTCTTTATGAAGACCAAGAGCATTTAACGCCGTATACGGGAGCATAGAAAGGGCCGAAAGAGCAATCATGAAGAAATAGATCTGGGAATATGAAATTGACTCAAGGTATGTGGGGAAGAAGATTTTGAAAAAAAACGGTGCGAGAAAAAGATATATAGTTGCACCAATGAGCGAGAGAAAGAAAAACTTCAAAGACTTCTTGGTGATGACTTTTTGTATCTCGGTGCTTGTCCTCAATGAAAAGCGAGGGAGAGCACTCACCGTGATGCTTCGAATGATATTGAAAAGACGATCTGGAATATTGACTGCGAATGTATAAATAGCTAGGTCAATCGCGCCTACATAGTGGAAGATCAAAATCTTATCCAAGCTTGCGATTGCATTTGAGATTAACCCCGAGAGACTCAAATGTTTGCCGAGGCTAAATGTTTCAGGGTCTTCTTTTTCATTTGGTTGATAGTGGCGAATTGTTCGAAAGAAAAGAAAAATAGTAACAATTGAGTTAACTCCAAAATTAACCAAAACAAGATACACGGGGCTGTCAGTAAGAAGAAGAGCGAGGAACATCGCTCCACTGAAAGAAAAATTGAGTACTTGATAGCTTCCAAAAAGTCTTCGAAAATCAGACTTGCCCGTGATGAACGCGGAATAGGTATTGAATGTGTTGAGGACTGGAGAGAAAAGGGCAACTAGTACCATGGCAAGACCCAGTACTGTGTTGTCATGAATAAAATAGTAGATTGATATTCCCGAAGCGAGAGCGAATGCTCCGATAGACCACTTGAGTTGATACCATATCGACTTTATAAATGAACCCTCATATCCGCGACTCACAGCACGAATAATTGCCACATTCATGCTGGTCAACGTAAACGCGCCTACGAAAGAGGCAAGGGAGAGTATGAATTGATATGTACCGTATGCTTCTTTAGGAAGGAGGCGTGCCAGTGTAACTGATATACCAAAAGCCAAAAGACTTGAGATAACAACGTTCGCATTTAACCAAAAGGTGCTTCGAGCGAGATAGTTGGCATCAGTATGGAGATATTTTCCGAGAACAGTGAGATATCCTTCAATCTTTCCTTTTATGGAGTTCATGGAAGCCATTAATTTTCTAGTGTATCCTGAGAGCGTTCTAAGGACAACCTATAGTTTTTAGATATATGCCAAACACTCCCGTACCACAGAATACTCTTCTTATCGCTCGTGCGCGCGGATTTTGGGAAACTGATAGAGCGCAAGAGCTTTTTCCGCGCCATATATTGCTTCCTGCAGCCATGAATGGTTTTTCGTATTTTGTGTATGCGCCATATGTTTTTCTTTCAATATTTTTTCAGCGACCGTATCTCATTGTGTTTGGCACAACGATGCCGTACGCAAAAATATATGCCACACTTCGTCATTGGGGTTTTTTAAAAAACACTCGTGCGCTAACTGACCACCAGTTTTTACAAAGCAAGGACGTGCAAGCATTTGAGCGTGTTTGGGTGTACTCAAAAAAAGAGATTGAGTTACATGAGCCGCACGTTCGTGGTCGATTTGTTTTTTTGCTCTACCCTTCAAAAGTGGTGCGGACAGGAGAGACACAACAAACTAAAGAAGAATATATTTTTTCAGGAGGAAATCACTCACGAGATCACGAGGCATTTTTAGAAGCTATGAAGGGGCTTCCCTATAAGGCCGTTGTTGGAACAAACGTAGCCCTCACCGTTCCAATTCCACATAATTGCGAAGTTCGTAGTCAATTACCTTTGGATGAATACATTTCTGTAATGCAACATGCCCGCTTTGTCGTTGTGCCACTTCAGAAAGGTATAGGAGCGCACGGGCACAGTGATTTGAGTATGGCAGCATCTCTTGGAAAGGTGGTTATTACAACTAAAGATGCGGGTGTCGATGAATATATCAAAGACAATGTCACAGGGATTTTTGTCGCGCCGGGGGATGTGTCCGGATATCGTGATGCGATTACACGACTCTATGAAGACAGAGGGTTTTTAGCAACGCTTGAGAAAGGGGCACAGGCGCGAAAAGAAGAATTCTCGTACGATACGTTTGCGAAAAAGCTCGAGCAGCTTATACAGCCACTGTGCTAGGACGTTTTTGTGCAAATTGCAATGAGTCGTCTGCCACGTTCCGGTTCGCAGATATTGAAATAGCGTGGCCACACACGTGTGTTGTAGAAGCGGCGGAGAGGTTTTATTTCGAACCACGGATTATCGATGAGTCTGTAGAAGATTTTTAATGGATGAAATCCATCTTTGTTTTGTCCATGCATCTTTTCTATATGAAATTCATTTCCAAGCGCTCCACGAAGAGACTCTGGCGTGAAGTGCTGGTAGTGTTTGCTTTCTGCACTCGGTTCACCCATGAGTGAAGAGGGGACGGTGACGACGAGTGTTCCGCCTTTTCTTAAAACTCGTTTTAATTCACGTACCAATGTTTCAATGTGCTCAGGGGGAATATGTTCAAGTGTTTCAATAAGATATATTTGATCAAAAAAATCATTTGAGTATAAAAGGTGTGCGAGGTCGTCAGCGCTGAATGTGGCTCCTGGCACAAACGCTCGTGCGAAACGTAACGCACTCTCTGAATAGTCGACTCCGTAAAGCTTTGTATTTTTTGTTGTCTCTCTAAGTACGCCGAGCAGTCGCCCATCGCCGCATCCTGCATCTAGGATCGGTCCTGACACGTCTTTTGCAAACGCACTACAAAAATTGATATAGCCAAAATACAAACGACCTTTCTCAGTCGCAGGGTCAATGAGCCAGTGGTAGGGTGTTGCGTAGGCTTTTTCTTGCTTTTCTTGTTTTGAAGACAGTGTCTGCTGTGTCATAGGTGTTCAAACAAAAGAATGATAGGGATAGTGTACCCCGTTAGAGATTGGAAGAGAAGGCTGTTTTTAAATGATGGAAGAAACACCCCATGCGTCAGGGGGATCATTTTGTGCATAAAACACAATCTCTAACGGGGTGTACATAATTGAAGGGGCCTCTGCTAGATGCTATAGTTTCGCCATATGGTTGAACGAATTTCGCGGCGGATCATTCAGTGCGGTATTTTTTTTGTTCCCTTTATACCGCTCATCGTAACGAACTCGATGTTTTTTCCGTTTATCACCGGAAAAGCATTTGCATTTCGCATCACGGTTGAAATTATCTTTGCCGCGTGGTTGTTGCTCATCATGCGAGATGCAACATATCGCCCACGACGTTCTCTTGTTGCATGGGCACTTGCGGGACTCGTCGGTATCATGGGACTTGCAACAATATTTGGCGAAAGCCCGCTACGAAGTTTCTGGAGTAACTTCGAGCGCATGGAAGGGTATGTCACACTCCTTCATCTTTTCGCGTACTTCCTCGTACTGGGATCATTTTTGAAAACGGAACAGGCATGGAAACGCTTGTTCGCAACAACAGTTGGGGTGAGTGCATTTATCGGGCTCTATGTCATTGGAGAAACTGCGAGTCTCTTTGGCACATACCACGTCGGCGCGCGTCTTGGTGCGACGTTCGGTAATCCAACATACCTTGCGGTGTATATGCTCTTTCACATCTTTCTTGCGCTCTGGCTCCTATACCGTGCACGACAGGAAAAAATAATGCGCCTCGTCTATGCAGGCGCACTTCTTCTTCAATTTTTTGCGCTGTATCACACCGCAACACGAGGAACTATTTTAGGTGTAATTGGGGGACTTGGTTTGGCGGCACTTCTCGTTGCGATTTTTGGAAAAGAACATCCACGTGCGCGCCGTATTTCTGCGGCCATCATTATTAGTATTGCCGCACTTGCCGCAAGTGTATACCTCGGGCGCGGAACAGAATTTGTAAAAGGAAACCCTGTGTTAAATCGGTTTGGAACCATCTCGTTCACTGAAATAACAACGCAATCCCGTTTTATTTTATGGGAAAAGATTGCATGGGAAGGTTTTAAAGAGCACCCAGTTCTTGGATGGGGACAGGACAACTTTATACATGTGTTTGGAAAATACTATGCGCCTGAAATGCACCGTCAGGAACCATGGTTTGATCGCGCCCACAACGTCTTTCTTGATTGGCTTGTTGCAGGTGGGGTACTCGCGCTTTTGGCATATCTGTTCCTCTTCGGTACAGCGCTTGTTGTATTGTGGAAAAAAACAAACGGTTTGAGCATTGTTGAAAAAGCAATCTTTACGGGACTTTTTGCAGGATATTTCTTCCATAATCTTTTTGTGTTTGATAACCTCATCAGCTACATTCTCTTTGTATTCTTGCTTGCATACCTACATACGCACGCTCGTGTTGAAAAAGAGATTGTTCCTGCGCAAAACAAAACGAAAGGATTAGGAGAAAGCACCCGTCTTGCATTGAGTATTACAACTGTTGTTGTGGGTGTTGTTGTGCTCTATACCGTTAACGTCCCTGCGTTTTCGAGAGCACAGACGCTTATCAAGGCATTAGGCGGTAGTGATGTTGGAGGGATTTACAATGATTTTCAAACTGCACTCACAAAAGGTTTTTTGGGCAAGGAGGAAACACGTGAGCAATTCGGACAAACGGCATTGCGTGTTGTGAGAAGCGAACTACCCGAAGACACAAAAGTAACGTTTCTCAATCAGGCACTGAATGAGTTACATGAGCAAACAGTGCAGGATCCGACAAACACTCGTCCGCTTTATTTCATGGCATCAACGCTCGTCGATGTTGGGGCGTTCGAAGAGGCACTTATACCAATCAATGATGCACTTGCTATCAACCCAAACCGACAGATCACGCTTCTTGAAAAGGGCATAGTTCTGCGAAAGTTAGAGCGATATCAAGAGTCATTTGATGTGTATAAATATACCTTTGAACTTGCGCCTGACTTTAAAGAAGCACGTCTCCAATATATTGTTGCTGCATATCTTTTGGGAGATACGCAACTCGTGAAGACTCAAATTGAAGTACTTGAACAATATCTTGCCGAAGAACCAGAAGACGCAGAAACATACTTCTTGCTTGGGACAACTCATCTCAACACCGGGAATGAAACAAAAGCAGTTGTGTATTTTGAGAAAGCCATCGAACTTAATAAAGAATTTGAGGCGCAAGGGCGCTCGATTATTGATGCAATTAAATCTGGATACAAGGTAGAGATAAAAACACCCTAGATTATTTGTAGAGTGCTTGCAAAATGAGTCGAGACATGCTATAGTGCTCGTGTGAGTGCGGCGGCGTTCTACGCTCCACACTGATATGTTCGCAAAGATTCCGCCTTCGGCGGAGTTTTTGTTTCTAGATACATGTCAGTCCCTTTTTGTTTGTGTATACTGTAGGCATGAAACAGGGGTTGGTCCGTTTTTGTGCAGTACTACTCATATGCTGGTTAAGCGTGGTGCCTCTGGCTACCCACGCAAGCTTTATTTCTTTTGTAAAATCCTTTTTTAATATTGGCTCATCGCTTAATTCGGGGCTTGTCGGGTATTGGACGTTTGATGGCAAGAACATGACACCAAAAGTTATGGACTCGAGTGGACAGGAGAACACGGGCGTGCTTGCTGGATTTACATCAACAACCACAGGGGTTGGTCGTATAGGTCAGGCACTGATTTTTGATGGGAGTGACGATAAAGTCACGGTAGGGAGCAGCCCACTTCTTACAACCACCACATTTTCCTTAAGTGCATGGATAAAATTAAACAACGAAGCACTCTCGATAGAAAGAGAATATATTGTCTTTTCTCAATATAACGCAGGAACAGGGCGCACTATTTTTTCGGCTGACTCCCGAGCCGCAAACGGCAACGACGCAGCTCGCTTTTTCATTGGCGGTGCTGGAGGTATTGATGTTACAACAACAACGAAAGTACCTGAAAATGTATGGACACATATTTCTGTTGTTTCAAATGCTGGTGTGACACAAACATATTTCAATGGAGTTGCAGATGGTACGGGTGCCACAGCAACAATAATTCCAGAAAGCACCGGCGTACAGCTCGGAGGAAATAGTTTATTGTCCACATCATATTTTCCTGGTGTTATTGACGATATGCGCGTATATAACCGAGCGCTGTCTGTTGCAGAAATTAATCGGCTTTACACACTTGGTGCTGGATCAAAAGTAGGAGTAGTGCCACAAAGCGGAGGATCACTTGCAGCGTCTCTTCAATCAAGTCTCGTGGGGCATTGGACGTTTGACGGCAAGAACATGACACCAAAAGTTATGGACTCGAGTGGAAATAGTAACAACGGTACACTTGCTTCGTTTACATCAACAACAACGGCAATTGGTCGCATTGGGCAAGGACTTAATTTTGATGGTGTTAATGACCACGTTACTGTTCCATATGTTGCTGGTCTTGCGCCAACAGCTGCCGTTTCTTTTGGTACATGGGTAAAATTTTCTGATAAGACTGCACTCAATCAAAAATTATTTTCGAAAACAGAAAGTGGGGGCTATCAGATGAGCTTAAATGAAAACAGTACATGTGCGGCAAGTACGTTGTGCGCAGTTGTTTTTGTGGGAGGTGCATATCGTACAGTTACGTATGCTGCATCAAACCTTTCGAATAATACGTGGTATCACGTATTTGCAACATACAACGGTTCTACCTTTGTTCTTTATTTAAACGGTGTAGCGGTTGATACAAACTCTTCATTCAGTGGTGTCGTGTCGTATGCAAACAGCAATACACTTTGTATTGGACGTGAGGCTGGTGCTGCGACGTGTGCAAGTGATGGGTCTCTCCTTTCTGGAACTCTTGATGATGCGCGTGTTTATAGTCGGGGGTTAAGGGCAGAAGAGGTTAAACGACTCTATAGTTTTGGAGCCCAGTAAGCATAGCTAAAACTTAGTTCAAACGCTTTCCACAGGAAGTTCACACTTCACGATTTGCACACGAGTATGGGTGATACCATGACGATTGTCTTTCTAGGCACGGCCGGCGGCTGCACTCACATAGAACATACCGTGGAGCTTAGCACCCGCCGGTCATGCATGGACGGACCGCACATGGAGGAGAATGTGTCGCTGGGCGATCACACCACACTGCGCGCCGGAGGAAAGGCGCGCTTCTTTGTGTCTGTTTCAAGTGAAGAAGAACTTGTTGGTATCATTCGTGAGCTAAAACACAAACACATTCGATGGAATGTGATTGGTGGTGGCTCAAACATTTTGTGTTCAGATGATGGATTCGATGGTTGTGTTATTAAAATGGATATACAAGGTGTGCATGTTGCAGAAGAGAATGAGAATGTACATATTCATGCTGGTGCTGGAGTTTCGTGGGATGCATTTGTTTCACAGATGGTTGAGAAAGGTGTATGGGGAGTCGAAAATCTTTCAGGAATACCAGGAACAGTTGGAGCAACACCAATTCAAAATGTTGGAGCGTACAGTGTTGAGGTGAAGGGTGTTATCACCGACGTGCGAGCATACGACACTCACAAAGAATCGATGCGCGTATTTTCAAATACAGAATGTCAGTTTGCGTATCGCGATAGTTTTTTCAAACACGCGCCACAAGGACAGTACATTATTACAAACGTATCTTTTTCTCTTTCAAAAAAAGTACAGCCTACTATTGCGTACAAAGATCTCAGAGAGCGTTTTGGTGAGAAAAATCCGACACTATCTGAAATTCGAGAGGGAGTATTGCAGATTCGTTCAAAAAAATTTCCTGACCTGACGCACGTTGGTACGGCGGGGTCATTTTTTAAGAACCCCATTGTATCTATAGAGGAAAGCACTCGCCTGAAGGGGGTATATCCAGATATCCCTGTATTTCCTGTGTCAGAAACAATGAGCAAGATTTCGCTCGCATGGGTTCTGGACAAGGTGTGCCATCTCAAGGGGTATAGAGAAGGAAACGTCGCATTGTTTGAGCACCAACCACTCGTACTTGTTGCATACGCGGGGGCAACAGAGAAAGAGATACATTCATTTGCGCATCATGTTGAAGAAAAAGTTTTTGCTGCAACTGGAATACACATAGAACGTGAGGTTGTCTCTCTTTAGGGGATAAGTATTTTTTGTATTTTAACGGGGGAATGAGTGTTTTTTATTTTAAAAACCTCGTATTTGCGCAAGGAGTGAACAAAAAGTTCTAAAAATCCTTGGGAGATGCGACGGCATTGTACAGAGAAAAAATCTAGCAGGATTTTTTCGTGATTTTTAGAACTTTTTGTGAGCGAATAGTTATCCACAACAATGTGAAAAAACCATTGTGTTCGTGTGTGCATTGCACGATACTAAATGTAGTGCACAGCATGTCATGCGTGTTACGACGCGGGATGTGCAGGGTCGACCTTTACAAAAAGTTTACCGTTACAATCTAGATTGTAATCACACATATGGCCAAAAAACGAAAGGCAGCAAAGAAGAAGACAGCAAAGCGCACAACGAAGCGCAAGGCTGCAAAGAAGTCAAAGCGATCACGACGCTAGTCATCTTTGTTCCACTTATACAAAACCCCGCTTACGCGGGGATTTGTATTTCTGTTCTCCGAAGTCGCGTTTTGTGCTAAAATATGAAAAATCAACGCCCATATGAGCTTTTTACAAGGACTTTTTGGAAGTGACACAACACGATTTCTCAAGAAATACGATCCTTTAATTGCATCTATAAATGTACTTGAACAAGAGATGGAGAAACGTTCTGACGCTGACTTGAAGAATGTTACGGTTGAACTAAAACAAGAACTCGCGAATGGAAAAGCTCTCGATGATATTTTGCCACGCGCATTCGCAGCGGTGCGTGAAGCTTCAAAGCGTACACTTGGACAGCGACACTACGACGTGCAACTCATGGGTGGCATTATTTTGCACAATCACTCAATTGCAGAAATGCGCACTGGTGAAGGAAAAACACTCGTTGCAACATTGCCTGCATATTTAAATGCGCTTAGTGGCAAGGGCGTGCACATCGTAACGGTGAACGATTACCTCGCACGTCGTGATGCAACATGGATGGGACAAATTTACGCATTCCTTGGACTTTCGGTCGGAGTTATTAATGGGCAGAATCAATCGTTCCTCTACGATCCATCACATACAGAAGCAGATAAAGAACGCGATGCGGAAGGGTCTTTCAAAGTTGTACATGAATTTTTGCGTCCCGCGTCAAAACATGACGTCTATCGCGCGGATATTACCTACGGAACAAACAGCGAATTCGGCTTTGACTACCTTCGTGATAATACGGTGTATCGAAAAGAGGACTTGGCACAGAGGATGCCAGATGAGGGGGGACACAACTATGCTATTGTCGACGAAATTGACTCTATTCTCATCGATGAAGCGCGCACACCACTCATTATTTCGATGACGGCACGTGGTACAGGAGAGCTCTACACGACATTTGCGCGTATTGCGAGCACCCTGAACGAAGTTGAGGACTACGAAGTTGATGAAAAGAAGCATGCAGTCTTGCTCACCGATGCGGGAATTCAAAAAGCAGAGAAGGTTCTTGGGGTAGAAAATATTTATACAGATGCCGGCACACGATACGTGCATCATTTGCAAACTGCTGTTCGTGCAAAAGCACTCTATAAACGCGACCAGCAATATGTGGTGAAAGACGATGAGATTGTCATCATCGATGAGTTTACGGGCCGAATGCAACCATCACGCCGATGGTCAGAAGGATTGCACCAAGCAATTGAAGCGAAGGAGGGTGTACGTATTCAGGATGAATCTCGTACGTTCGCGTCAATCACATATCAAAACTATTTCCGTCTCTACAAAAAGCTTTCGGGCATGACGGGTACTGCACAGACAAGCGCAGAAGAGTTCTACAAAGTGTATGGACTTCAGGTAATTCTCGTGCCAACAAATAAGGCAATTCAGCGTTCTGATAAAAACGATTTCATTTATCAAACCGAACAAGGAAAATTTGCCGCGATTGCAAAGAAAACAAAAGAACTTCAAGAAAAAGGACAGCCGGTGTTGATTGGTACGGTGTCTGTTGAGAAAAACGAAATGTTGTCGATGTATCTAGAGCAAGAGGGCGTTGAACACACAATCTTGAACGCGAAAAACCACGAACGCGAAGGTGAGATTGTTGCGCAGGCGGGACACAAAGGATCGGTGACCGTTGCAACAAACATGGCCGGTCGTGGTGTCGACATCAAACTCGGTGGTGCGCTCGCATCAAAAGAGGAGTACGAAGACGTGAAATCACTCGGTGGTTTGTTTGTGCTTGGTACAGAGCGTCATGAAGCACGACGCATCGACGATCAGCTCCGTGGACGTTCCGGTCGCCAAGGAGACCCCGGTGAAACGCAGTTCTTTGTTTCTCTTGAAGACCAGCTTATGCGTGTGTTTGCATCTGACACCGTAAAAACAATGATGGGGAAGCTCGGTATACCAGAGGACATGCCAATTGAAAACAGTCTCATTAATCGCTCACTTGAATCTGCACAGAAAAAGATTGAAGGATTGAACTTTGATGCGCGAAAACACGTGCTTGAGTTTGACGATGTATTGAATACACAACGTACTGCAGTCTACAGTCGTCGTAAACAAATTTTGTTGGGAACACAAGACGATGTTGAGACTGTGCTTCTGGAATATGTTGCAGGAGATGAGGCAATACTCAAATCGATTGAAGAAAAACGAAAAACACTTGGTGACGAAGCCTTTTTTGAAGCAGCACGTCGTCTTATTCTCCAAACAATCGATATGCTCTGGGTTGAACATCTCGAGCTTATGGACTACACACGCTCATCAGTAAGTCTTCGTGCATATGGTCAGCGTGACCCTCTTGTTGAATACCAACGCGAGGGCATTCGTCTCTTTCGTGAAATGCAGGAGGCTGTTGCGAATCAGATTATGGAAATGATTCCAAGAATTGGTGCAGGTGCATTTGCGCGCGAAGAAGAACGGCTCCGCAAAGAGCATGAAAAATTGAAGACACTCGGTGGTGATGGCACGACGACAAACACACCTCTTCACACAAAAGAAAAGATTGGACGAAATGATACAGTGAAAATTACTAATGGTAGCGAAACGCGTGAGATGAAATTTAAAAAAGCAGAATCGCTCATTGCGACAGGGGAATGGAAGATGCTCTAATCTATGCTTGAAACACTCATTGCTAGTGTACAAACAACTTTTCTCGCTTTTGGACCATGGGGGGTATTTGGGCTTGCTTTTCTTCAGGAGATTATTCCTCCGATTCCATCAACACTTGTTACTGTAACTGCGGGATTTGTTTTTCTTGAAGGCGCGTCGCTATCGTTTGCTTCACTACTCAAACTTTTTTGGATGGTAGGTCTTCCTATTGCCGCAGGGCTTACACTTGGAGCTACGATTGTCTACGGCGTTGTGTATTTGGGGGGCCGTCCAATTGTCGAGAAGTGGGGAAGCAAAATAGGTTTTTCGTGGAACGATATTGAGAAATTACAGGGGTACATGAAAGGGCATCGAACAGATGAAGTGATTCTTTTTGCCGCTCGATCGTTTCCACTCATGCCGTCTTTAGCAATCAATATCTTTTGTGGCATCGTGCGCTGGCCCTTGGGCTCGTTTTTATTCCATACTTTTTTTGGTTCTATTATTCGTGCCTTGTGGTCGGGGTTTGTGGGGTGGCAATTCGCTTCGATCTATCACAGATATGCGACGGTGGTCGAGCATATCAACAACATCGTTCTCATTCTTTTAGTTGTCTCTGTTGCCGGCTTCTTGTGGTGGCGTCGGAAGAAGGCGGCAAATGTTATACTACCTACAGAGGAAGGTTCGGTAGAATAAGTTACTCATTACTTTTTACATATTACTTTTTACTCTCTTATGCACATACTCATTAAATTGATTGTAACTGCGGCAACATTACTTTTGGTTGCCTACGTTGTGCCAGGATTTGCTGTCGCAAGTTTTGTCACAGCACTTATCGTTGCTGTTGTGCTTGGTCTCGTGAATCTCATCATCAAGCCAATCGTCGTCATTTTGACGCTTCCAATAAACATTATTACTCTCGGACTTTTTACATTCGTCATCAATGCATTGTTGCTCTGGTTCGTCGCAAGCTTCATCGATGGCTTCTCAATTGACGGATTTATCCCAGCATTCATCGGAGCGTTGCTTATTTCTGTAGTGTCATGGATTGTTGGGCGCTTCTCAAAGGATGACTAAGATAAAAGTTGTTACGCATAGTGGTGGTTTTCACGCAGATGATGTGTTTGGTGTTGCTGCTCTCTCACTCCTTTTAGGAAAAGAAAATATTGAAGTAGTACGTACACGTGATCCAGAAATTATTGCAATAGGTGATTACGTGCTCGATATGGGTGGTATTGACGATCCTTCTGCACATAGATTTGATCACCACCAAGCAGGTGGTGCTGGCGTACGCACAAATAAAATTCCATATGCAGCATTTGGTTTGATATGGAAGAAATTTGGAAAGGACTTGTGTGGCGCACAGGAGGTTGCTGATGATGTTGATCTTCGTGTCGTACAACCTATTGATGCGCATGATAATGGTGTTGATATTGCTTCTCCACTTTTTCCCGATGTGTCATCATACACACTTTCAGTTGCTTTGTTTGCGTTCAAAACAGGTGCAGATACCGAAGGGAAAATGTATGATGCTTTTCTTGAAGCTGTAACGTGGGCGGCTCTGCTTCTTGAGAAAGAAATTATATTTTCAAAAGAGCGTATGCGTGTTTTTGAATACGCTAGAGAAGTGTATTTGGCAACAACCGATAAAAGCATTCTAGTTTTTGATACAGAAGAACGTGCTTCCCGAGAACTTCTTATGGAAGCTTGCGAAGTATTTCCTGAGGTATATTACTTCATTCGTTCGCATGAAACAGGAATATGGCAAGTGGTCTGTGCAGTTGATGATGTTCGTGTTTATAAAAATAGAAAAAGTTTGCCAGAGTCATGGGCGGGAAAACGCGATGCAGAACTCGCGGAAGTATCCGGAGTCTCTGATTCAGTCTTTTGTCATAACAAACGCTTTATGGCAGTCGCAAAAACAAAAGAAGGAGCACTCGCGCTCGCACAGCTCGCGCTTCAAACGTAGTTGACAACATACTTTTTGCGGCATAGAGTCTTTTATAGGTGAACAACAACTCTTAAAAGGAGCAGCGTATGAGTGAAGATCCCGTCAACTCCAAAAAAGTAGACGAGTTCAGTTTCCCTTCAGACATCATCTTTCCGGGGGACCCTCTGGAGGTGTACGGTGCCGAAGTTCCTCAAGAGCGCGAGAGTTGTGGGCAGTTTGCGCACTTGGAGGGGGGTGTCAATCCCGACCCTCTCTGCGCGAATTGCTCGGTTCCGTACAGCAAGCACAGGCTTTCGCTTCTCAGTCAATCGCCGGTTTTGGTGATTCCAGCCCGACGCGGTTGGCCTTACTAGCAAACCGCATTTCGACCCCGCTCATAGCGGGGTCTGCTTTTTAATTACATGCAAGTACGCTACAGTGAGCAAGGCAGAATCAAGAAGTTTGAATCAAGAATCAAGGTTTGAAAGGATTTTTCTTTTATTCATGATTCCTGATTCTTGATTCCTGCTTCTACTACCATGGCATTTATTGATGAACTAAACCTCCACTTGAAGGCGGGCAAGGGCGGCGACGGTGTCGTACGCTGGCTTCACCTGAAAGGAAAAGAATATTCGGGAGCCGCAGGAGGCAACGGAGGCCGCGGTGGTAGCGTCTATATTGAAGGTGTGCGTGACGTTACGGCGCTCTCTGGCTACATGCATGAGAAGAATTATGCTGCGCGAAATGGTTTTGCAGGAAAAGGTCAAAGCAAAGAAGGTGCGGCGGGTGAAGATCTCGTAATGCAATTTCCTGTTGGATCTGTTGTGACAAATGAACACACAGGGGAAGTGTGGGAATTGTTGCAGGAAGGCGAACGTCACAAAGTATTGAAGGGGGGATCGAACGGATATGGTAATGAACACTTCAAAGGTTCAAAGAACGTAACACCGATGCAGTCAACAAAAGGAAAGCCGGGCGAAGAAGCGGATTTTCATGTTGAACTTCGTCTTGTTGTTGATGCGGGATTGATTGGTCTACCAAATGCCGGCAAATCAAGTTTGTTGAACGAACTCACGGGCGCGCACGCAAAAGTTGGAGCATATGCGTTCACCACACTCAACCCAAACCTCGGTATGTTGTACGGCTACATTCTTGCCGACATTCCCGGACTCATTGAAGGGGCATCAGAAGGCAAAGGACTTGGGCATCAATTTTTGCGCCATGTAACGCGAACAAAAATGATTTTGCATTGCATTTCCCTTGAGCACGAAGATCTTGTTACAACGTACAAAACAATTCGTGAAGAACTTGCTGCATACAGTGAAGAGCTTGCTACAAAACCAGAACGTGTGATTCTCACAAAAACTGACCTCATCGACACAAAAGAATTTACAAAAAGAAAAAAAGTGTTTGCAAAAGCGACAAAAATTTCTGAGAAGAATATTTTGAGTGTTTCGGTATATGACGACGCTTCATTAAAGGAAATAGGAGAAGCACTCACAAAGGTATTGGGCGGAAAATAAATCCTTCAGATATACTGTACTTATGACCGACTATAAGCCCACGATAGGACTCGAAATCCACGCTGAATTGAAGACGCAGACAAAGATGTTCTGTAATTCAAAGAACGATCCGGACGAAAAGCGTCCGAACGTGAACGTATGTCCTGTATGTATGGGGCATCCCGGAACGCTTCCCACAATGAACAAAGAAGCGGTGAAGCATGTACTTCGCGTGGGTGTTGCCGTGGGCGGAGAAATTGCTGACTACACAGAATTTGATCGCAAGAACTATTTCTATCCAGATATTCCAAAGGGCTACCAAATTAGTCAGTACGCATACCCATTGGTAAAAGGTGGCACAGTTAGTGGCGTACAACTCACGCGTATCCACTTAGAAGAAGACACAGCACGTTCACAACACGAAGGGGATCATTCACTCGTTGATTTTAACCGCGCCGGTGTGCCGTTGATGGAATTGGTGACAGAACCCGTCATTCACTCTGCAAAAGAGGCAGGAGATTTTGCGCGTGAGCTTCAGCTATTGCTCCGCACGCTTGGTGTATCTGATGCTGATATGGAAAAAGGACATTTGCGTGTGGAAGTAAACATTTCTGTTTCAAAAAACAAAACGCTTGGTACAAAAACAGAAATTAAAAACATCAACTCATTCCGTGCTGCAGAAAAAGCAATTGCATTTGAAATCGAACGACAAAGTGCAGTGCTTGAAGAGGGCGGAGAGATTGTGCAAGAGACTCGCGGATGGGATGACATAAAAGGTGAGACATTTTCACAGCGAAAGAAAGAGCCATCACACGATTATCGTTATTTCCCTGAACCAGATCTTCCAAAACTAAAGCTTTCAGAGATTCCTGAATTCAATGTTAAAACACTTAAAGCAAGTCTTCCTGAATTGCCATGGCAGAAACGCGAGCGATATCTTTCACTTGGTTTGAATCTTGAAGATGCAAACATGTTCCTCACGAATGTGCCGTTTGGTATGTTTGCGGATGCATTTTTGGAACAAGAAAAAGATGAGAGAGCAATAAAACTTGGTATTAATCTTGTCGCAACAAACCTCGCTTCCTTGACTTCTGATCCTGCCACAACAAAACTCACACAAGAAAACTTTGCTGGGCTTGTTGCACTGCGCATGGAAGATGCGATTTCATCTGGTGCGGCTGTAACCATTCTCTCAACACTTGTAAAAGAGGGAGGGGATGCAAAAGAAATTGCAGAGAAGGAAGGATTGATACAACAAAGTGATGTTGGTGCGCTTGAAGCCATTGCCGACACAATCATCGCCGAAAATCCAAAAGTGGTCGCTGACTATAAGTCTGGCAAAGAACAACTTCTCCAATTCTTTGTAGGGCAGGGAATGAAAGCAACAAAGGGTGCCGGAAATCCAAAAATACTCCAAGACCTCTTCAAGAAAAAGTTGTCATAAAAAATCCCCGCGAATTACGCGGGGATTTTGTTCGGAAAGGAGCAGGCACTCTTCAAGACGTATCCATACCCGTGTTGGACGAGATATGTATTGAGTTGAGAGAAGACGACGTCCCCAACTGAACCCAGATGGGCATGATTGGGAAATATTCGGCGAGACGCTTCTTCAAGTGTTATTTTGCGCTCCTCACAGAACGCTCTAACAAGACTCCGTCGAATCTCCCAGTATCCGTCCCAGAACGCTTCGTTCTGGGGACTTACGAACTCCTCGACAGCTTTCTTTAGATTTCGTGCATCACCCAGAGTAGCCATGATTTCCTCCTCTCTACAATCTATACGGAATATAGGCACTGAGAAGGTTTTTGTCAAAAAGTTAAGAAACGCCCTATGCTGTACCCCGCACTTACTTTTTGGGGAAAAAGTCAGTGCGGGGTATACTTTTATTGTATTTATTCTTGATTCCAGATTCTTAATTCCAGCTTCTACTCATATGACACGCGTAGCAATCAATGGTTTTGGACGCATCGGACGACAGTTTCTCAAGGCCGCACTTGAAGATTCTAAATTGAAAATCGTTGCGATTAACGATCTCGGCGATCTTGCACATCTTGTGTACCTTCTCAAATACGATTCTGTGTATCGCACATGGGACAAAGACGTGTCGATGAAAGACGGCATGCTCATTGTTGGGGGGAAAGAAATTGCATTCCTCCAAGAAAGAGATCCGACAAAACTGCCATGGAAAGATCTCGACGTTGATGTTGTTGTTGAATCAACAGGCGCGTTCGAGAGTTACGAAAAAGCACGTGTGCACATTACTGCCGGTGCAAAACGCGTTGTGTTGTCTGCTCCCGCAAAAGATGATGACGGTCCTGACGCACAGACTGTGCTCATGGGTGTGAATGAAGAAGCGCTCAAAACATGTACGCTTTCATCAAACGGTTCATGTACAACAAACTCAGCATCTCCAGTGATGCAAATCCTTACGGAGAACCTTGGTATCAAAAAAGCATTTCTCACAACAGTGCATGGCTACACCGCAACACAAAGCATTGTTGATAGCCCGACAAAAGGTGATGACTATCGTCGTGGACGCGCAGCAGCACAAAACATTGTTCCCTCATCAACGGGAGCAGCAATTGCTGTCGCACGCGCAATAGGAGCACTCAAGGGAAAGTTTGATGGTATCTCAATGCGCGTACCTGTAATTGTTGGTTCTATTTCACAAATTTCATTTGTCAGTGAGCGTGGAACGACGGTTGAAGAAATTAATGGTTTGTTTGAGAAAGCAGAAAAAGATAAACGATGGAAAGGTTTATTGAAAACAACACGAGATCAGATTGTCTCATCTGACATCATCGGCGAAGAAACACCTGCGATTATTGATCTCTCCATGACACGTGTTGTTGATGGAGACCTCTGTTCAATTTGCTCATGGTATGACAACGAAATGGGGTACACGCACACGCTTGTTGATCATGTTATAAAAACAGGGAAGATGATTAATAACTAATCTGTCAATATTATGAATTTTGTTATTAAGGTTTTATCTGTGATTGGTGCATTGGTATTTATTATCGCGGGGGTCACAGGAGCAATGCAACCGTTCGGAGACTTTCTTCAGCATGGAATAGTTCTAAGAATCTTTGAGATATTGCTTGGTCTGGTACTACTCTATAATGTTTCAAAATTAAAATAATCTGGTGCAGTTACAAAACGATATATACTTTAGTTCGTCACGTTGAAAAATTCGGCAAGACACTCTAATCATGATTTCATACGAAAAATTAGTGCGAGATAGGGTTCCAGAAATTCTTACTGCGAAAGGTGTTTCGTATGAACAGCGTGAGGCGACTGAAGAAGAGTACAAACAAGAGCTTGTCAGAAAACTTGAAGAGGAGCTTGCAGAGTTCAAAGAGAATCTTTCTTCCGAAGAATTAGGGGATCTTATTGAGGTTATTGAGGCGCTTAAGAAACTTCCAGAGTTTGTGGATGTCGAAGAAATTCGGAAAAATAAAAGGGAAGAAAAAGGGGCTTTTGATGCACGGTATATACTAAAAGGAGAAAAATAATATGAAACTAGCTCTGGCTGCAGATCATGCGGGATTTGAAATGAAAGAAGCGCTCAAGGCGTTTCTTCGTGATGAAGGACATGAGGCTGTTGACTGTGGAGCAACGGTTCCCGACGAAGCCGATGACTATCCTGACTTTATTGGAAAGGCAGCGCGTATGGTGTCTGAAGGAAGCACGGATAGGGCAATACTTTTAGGTGGCTCGGGGCAAGGTGAAGCGATGGTAGCGAATCGATTTTCTCGTGTACGCGCCGCAGTTTTTTATGGAGGCGCACGAGATCTTGTGGTGTTGTCACGCGAACACAATGATGCAAACGTATTGGCACTCGGTGCGCGTTTTCTTTCAATCGATGAAGCGAAAGATATCGTCGCGTTGTGGCTTGCAACACCATTTTCTGGAGACGCGCGTCACGTTCGTCGTATACAAAAAATAGAAACCGAACATTTACATGACTGAAGTAGTCCCTGCGATATTACCGGAATCATATGAGGATTTAAGCGCACGCGTTTCTCGCGTGCGCGGACTTGTGCGTGTTGTGCAGATTGATATTGCTGACGGTTCTTACGCTCCAACAGAAACGTGGCCATTTTCACACAACGATCATTGGGAATCGATACTTCACGAAGACGAAGGATTGCCGTTTTGGGAAGACATTGAATATGAAGTAGACATGTTGGTGAAAAATCCTGAACAGTACATCGATGATTGGGCGCAGGCAGGAGTAACGGCGGCAATTATTCACATTGAATCAACAGAGTCATTTGAATCAGTTGCGGATGTGTTACACGAGCGAAACATATCAGTTGGCGTAGGTATCTCACCTTCAACTGATATCGAAAATCTTGAACCTCTTATCGAACATATTGATTTCATACAGTGCATGGGGAACGACGAGATAGGACGAAATGGTGTAGCGCTCGACGAACGTGTGTATGACAAAGTACGTATGCTTCGTGAGATGTATCCTAATATGCCGATTGCTGTTGATATTGGCGTGAATGAAGAGACGGCACCCCTTCTTGTTGAAGCGGGTGCAACGAAGCTTGTTTCAGGTTCTGCGATATTCGGAAGCGCTGATCCAAAAGAAACCATCACAGCACTCGAAAGTTTGGGCTAGTCCTTATTCTCTAATTCGTGCGAATTAGAGAATAGGTTAACACTCAGTGTTTGACAATGTGCAACCTGTTATACTGTTTTCAGTATGCATCTTCCTGAAGAAAAACTTTTTCAGCTCGAAAAGCAGGCGAATGACCCCGCACTAAAGCGAAGCTTAGTACGGGGCGTGACGTGGTTCTATTAAATTTCCATGACACACTTACCAGAAGAAAAACTATTCCGTCTTGAGGCACAGGCTAACGACATTCGCATCTCGCTTATCGACATGCTTGAAGACGCGGGAAGTGGTCATACAGCAGGGCCACTCGGCATGGCGGACATTTTCACCGCACTTTATTTTCATATTCTGAATCACGATCCAAAAAACCCTGCGTGGGAAGATCGTGACCGACTCATTCTTTCAAACGGACACATCACGCCGATTCGCTATGCAACGATGGCGCACGCTGGCTATTTTCCTCTTGAAGAATTAAAAACACTTCGCAAATTTGGAACGCGACTCCAAGGACATCCAGAACGCGAAAAGTTACCTGGAGTTGAAACAACATCAGGTCCGCTTGGTTCGGGTTTGTCACAGGCAACAGGAATGGCATACGGCGCGCGCATGGACGGAAAAAAATTCCGTGTGTACTGTTTGATGTCTGATGGCGAGCAGGAAGCAGGGAATACGTGGGAAGGTGCGATGTTTGCGGGCAACAACCGACTTTCAAATCTCACCGCAGTTATCGACAGAAATAATATTCAAATTGACGGCATGACGGAAAACGTGATGCCTTTAGAGCCTTTGGCGGATAAGTACCGTGCATTTAATTGGCATGTGATTGAAGTTGACGGCAATAATATCAAAGCATTCGTTGATGCTGTTGAGGAAGCAAAAGCAATTTACGAGCGACCAACAGTTATCATTGCACACACGATTCCCGGCAAAGGCATTAAGGAAATTGAATTTGATTACACGTGGCACGGTAAGCCACCAACAAAAGAAGAAGAGCAAAAGTTTTTGAAAGAACTCCGCACGCTTGGAGGAAAAATAGAAGCAGGACACTCTGATTAGAATCAAGAAGCTGGAATCAAGAATCAAGAAAGAAAAATATAATGTTAAACCAAGATAAAAAACTTTCTCCGGATATCTGGAACAAAGACGCGAAGAAAATTCCGACGCGTGATGGTTTCGGCAAAGGGCTCGTTGAAGCAGGGAAGGCGGACCCACGCATTGTTGCTTTGTGCGCCGATTTAGCAGAGTCAACACGTGTGGAATGGTTCAAAAAAGAATTTCCTGAACGATTCATTGAGATTGGTGTTGCTGAACAAAATTTGGCGACAATCGGTGCAGGACTTGCAAACTATGGAAAAATTCCTTTCATCACATCGTATGCGACATTTTCTCCAGGGAGAAACAATGAACAAATTCGTACGACGATTGCAATCAATAATGTGCCGGTAAAAATTATTGGTTCACACGCCGGGGTGTCCGTTGGTCCTGATGGCGCAACGCACCAAGCGCTTGAAGACATTGGTCTGATGCGTATGTTGCCACACATGGTCGTCATTGTTCCGTGTGACAGCGAAGAGGCGCGAAAGGCAACGCTTGCCATCGCAAAAACAGACAGCCCTTCGTATCTTCGTCTTGGTCGCTCGTCGACATCAGTTATAACAACAGCAGACACACCATTTGAAATAGGACGCGCGGAAATATTTTGGAAAGGGGAGAAACCGCAAGTTGCTTTGATTGCATGCGGGGCACTTCTCCACAATGCTTTGACCGCCGCAAAACAATTAGCCGAAGAGGGAATTGATGCGACTGTTTTAAATAATCACACCGTGAAGCCAATGGATATTGCGAGTGTTGTTGCTGTTGCAAAAGAATGTGGTGCTGTGGTGACGATTGAAGAACATCAGATTGCAGGGGGTATGGGCTCAACAGTTTCCGAAATACTTTCACAAAATAATCCTGTGCCAATAGAATTTATTGGAGTACACGATCAGTTCGGACAATCGGGAGAGCCGGATGAGCTTATCAAACACTACGGCATGGATGTTGATTCAATCATCGTTGCCGCAAAGAAAGCGATTTCACGAAAGTGATATGAAACAGTTAACTCTTGTTTTGGTACATCAGCATCCCAAAGTGCTTCTTGGACTTAAGAAACGAGGATTCGGTGAAGGCCGATGGAACGGTTTTGGCGGAAAGGTTGAGGAAGGGGAGACAGTCGAAGAAGCAGCACGGCGGGAAGTTTCTGAAGAAGTAGGGCTCACGCTAAATGATTTAGATAAGGTGGGGATTTTAAAGTTTGAATTTGAAGATGATGCAAAAGAACTTGAAGTACATCTTTTTCGCGCCGAAGATATTTCAGGAGAGCCGATGGAGACTGAGGAGATGAAGCCAGAGTGGTTTCATGTGGACGATATACCTTTTGCACAAATGTGGCCCGACGATATTCACTGGTTTCCATATTTCCTAGAGAGAAAAAAGTTTAAAGCGAGATTCAAATTTGATAAACCTTCGGGCTCTGAATTCACAAGTACAATTCTTGAACAGGAGATTAACGAAGTCGACGAGATTTGAAAAAGCCGCCCCTCAACGTTGAAGGGCGGCGTTCTGTTTCAGTCGAGGCCGAAGGCTTTAACGAGATAGCCTCGTGTTTCTCGTAGAAGGCGTGAGGCCCAGTCTTTCTCTTTCTTTATCGCTGTGCCAACACGTCTCGGACCTGTGTTGTAGGACGCCCGGAGCATTAGCTTAATCTCTGGGCGTCGGCAGAATGCATCTCGAGACTCCGTCCCTTTCCTCAATCTCTGCATGAGGGCTGAGAGATGATCGTCGATGATAATCATTGCCGACGCGAGTTCCGTTGGGTGGCTGTGCGAATCCGTAGAGCACCCTGCTGGAACTGGGTATCCGTAGAGTGGGCGCGTTTCCCTGCACGTTTTTGGCATTACCTGCATGAGACCACGTGCGCCGACAGGGCTGCGCGTAATCGAATATGCTCGCTCAGGGTTTGCACCAATAACAGCGAAGGGGCGGTCAATGGGATTTACCGCATATGCACCAGACCGATACTCCGCAACTTCGTGATCGTCGGCATGCTCGATTGAGATGATGGATTCAAGAAGTCGCGGGAAGTACGTTTCAATAACGTCGGGGATAGTCTGATGAGGGAGCGCTCGAGAATTTGTTTTCTCAAGAATCTCATACGCCTTCTGGATATCTCCGCGAACATGGTATCTGCCGATTTCGACAAGGGATGGAAATGAATTCATAAGGTCGGCAGACCCCGGCGTGTACGCGACAGACTCTCCAGATGGGCGTAAGGTCCAGTGAATCGCTGCGACAACCCACTGTTCTGGTGCGAGTACTTGAAGGGGCGTGTTCCACCAGTTCCACAGAGCTCCGTAAGGGCGTGGCTCCACAAAAACAATGAAGCGCCCGTCATTACTAGAGAGCATCGTTGCAACAGCACTTTGGTTGATGTGACGGGTAACTGAAGTTTCCACGAGTTCGCATGTTGAAAGATTCATGAGAACGAGTGGAATAGTTCGTGTTGAGAAATCAGAACCGCGTCGTGGGCTTGTGCTGTCGCTGTGAATCTGAGTTTCAAAAAATGAAACAACTTTCTCACTGTGTGATACCGGTGTGCGTAGCGCCATTTCTCGTGCAAGCGGAAACAACACATCAACGGGGCAGGGTTCACTACGTGTGAAAAGTGCTTGTTCGGCTGAAACAGCTGTGTGAAGGAACAGTGCCAAGGAAAGGCACACACACAAAACAACTCGGCGCATGGTGCCTCCTCTCTGGTTTCGAATCTACTTTAAGTATACCCAGCACGTAACTTTCCTGAAAGTTACGTGCTGGGTGAACGCCTATCTATGAAACTTTCTCAACTTTGTAGTCGTCAGGGGCGTCTGTAAGTGCGGCTTCGAGTTTCTCACGAGTCAAAAGACCTTTTTGAGCCCCAATTTCTTGTACGACGGCCTCAGAATTTATTGGGCCCCACAAAAGCGCTTTTTCAAGTGGCTCACCCAACGCGAGTGCCGCGGCAATTGTTGAGGCGAAGGCATCACCGGCACCAGTTCGGTCAACGGGGGGTTTTGTGTCAGGGAACATTGGTACAGACCAGAAGTCGCCTGTAGTAGCTTCAAATGCGTGCGCGCCTTTTGGTCCATCGGTAATTACAACTGTCTTTGGTCCGAGGTCATGCACACCTTTCAAAAGTTTCTTGATATCTTTTTCTTCATTACCCAAAATATGCTGAGCTTCTTCTTTGTTACAGAAAAATACTTCTGTGTGTTTGTAGAGTTTCTTCAATTTCTCTGCACCAAGTTTTATTTGGAACGTGCCAGGCTGGAAAGCGAGTTTAATGTTTTTGTGATCAGCAAGATAGTCTGCGACTTCTTCGTGGTAGGGGAGAGAGTTTTCACCGAGGGATGAAAGATATACCCATTTCGGTTCACCGATGTCAGGAAGCGCGTAGGGATATGGCTGGTGTTTTACGAGAATAGTTCGTTCAGCTTCGTACTGCAATACGTAGTGATGATTACTCATCATATCTTCGTGCACACGGATGAACGATGTGTGCACATTGTGAAGCGTGAGCCATTCAAGCATTCTCTCTCCGAGTTCATCACCACCAACGTCAGATACAAATGCGGTTGTAAGGCCGAGTCGTGTTGCAGATACTGCCGCATTTGCTGCATTACCGACAGCATAGACAGTTTCAACGGATTCAAAGGGCACTTTATCACCAAAACGAACACAGAGTTCGCAGTCGGTGTCGTTTACATTGCAATGAACACGCGCATCTTTGAGTTTAATGAATTCATCGGTAACCGTGTCGCCAATGGCTATGAAATCGTAGGTAGACATGGAAAAAGTATAGCATGGAGCTTTATGGCCTTGTGGTACACTATTTTTATGAAAACGCTTCGCGACGAAATACAGGATGCTCAGAAGGAGGGCCGTGCTATTGGGCATTTTAATGTGGGGAATCTAGAGATGCTTACAGCGGTAGTGAACGCCATTCGAGCAACAGGACTGCCAGCAATCGTCGGAGTGTCAGAGGGGGAGCGCGACGCCTTCGGCGTCGCGCAGATTGCCGCGCTCATTGGTGTCTACAAAGAGGAAGGACTTCCTGTCTATTTAAATGCCGATCATACGTACAGTGTTGAGCGTGTTAAAGAAGCAATTGACGCAGGGTTTGATTCTGTCATTTTTGACGGAGCAAAATTATCGCTTGAAGAAAACATCGCAAAAGCAAAAGAGTGTGTTGTGTATGCAAAAAAATCAGATTATGAAGTACTTGTCGAAGCAGAATTGGGATACATCGGGAGTGGTTCACAATTACTTGATGCAATTCCAGAAGGCGCGGTAGCAACAGAAGACATGATGACGAAGCCAGATGAAGCAGAACGTTTTGTGAAAGAAACAGATGTTGATCTTTTTGCGCCAGCGGTTGGGAATATTCATGGATTGATTAAAGGTTATGGAAACCCAAAGCTTTCAATCGAGCGTGTACGAGATGTTGCCGCCGCCGCGGGGATACCCCTCGTGCTTCATGGCGGCTCAGGCATCACAGACCAAGATTTTATTGACGCAATTAAAGCAGGTATCAGTGTTATACATATTTCAACTGAACTTCGCCTTGCAGACCGGCAAGCAATGACAAAATCGCTCTCGGAAAACGCCGACGAACTCGCTCCTTACAAACTTTCTCGAGAGGCCATTACGTCAGTTGAGGCGATTGTTGAACGCTACATCAAACTCTTTGCGGGGAAATAATGGGGTTGATTTCACCTCTTTCTTGTGTAATACTCATTCCATAAGCGCTTTCGAGCGTTTTCATTATGCAGACACTAAACGTCACAGCACGAGACATGGAGGTAGCTCCGGACACACTTCGCGAGGAAGGCAAGGTTCCGGCTGTTTTCTATGGTCCAAAAGAAGCATCAACTCCAGTGACTCTCAATCGTAAGGAATTCGAGAAGGTGTGGCGAGCGGCCGGAGAAACAACCGTTGTTGTGCTTCAGGGTATTGATGAAGACAAAGATGTCTTGATCCACGAAGTGGATGTACATCCTGTAACTGACATTGTGCAGCATGTTGATTTCTATGCTGTTGAAAAGGGTAAGAAGGTGAAGACGCACGTTCCTCTCGAATTCATTGGCGAATCTGCCGCAGTGAAGAACCTTGGCGGTACCTTGATGAAGGTTGTTCACGAGATCGAAGTTGAAGCATTGCCGAAGGATCTTCCACACACAATCAAAATTGATATTTCAAGTCTTGAAACATTCCAGTCGCATATCTCCATAAAAGATATTGGAGCCGTTCACGGAGTAGAAATCATCGGAAATCCAGATGATACAATTGTATCGGTGACTGAACCTAAGGAAGAAGAAGTTGAAGTACCAGTCGAAGCAATCGACATGGACGCTATCGAAGTTGAGAAGAAGGGTAAGAAAGAAGAGGAAGGTGAAGGGGAGGCATCAGCTCCTGAAGAAACCCCTGCGGCATAACACAACAGAGTGCCGCGATGGTAGATGTCGGGAAGCATCTATGACACTCGCACGAAACTATTTGTATACGACAAGCATCATTACAATCGCGTTTTTATGCGCGGTTGTTTTGTATGGGGCACCTCTTACTGTTTTTGCTGCATCGAACGACGACGATGACGCGCTCGAAGAGCGTGAGGAAGAGCTTCAAAAAGAGCTTGAAGCAAAGATGCGTGAAATCGCTGCACTGTCTGTGTTTGCACAAGAAAAGAGTGCAGAACGAGCATCACTTGAACGGGACGTAGCGCTTCTCGAGGCTGATATTAAAAAAGCACAACTTGAAATTCAGGCGCGTAACATAAAAATTAAACAACTTGGCGGAGAAATCACGGAGCGTAAAACAACGATTCAGGCACTCAGTGAAAAATACACACGACAGCAAGTTTCGTTGGCACACTTGTTGCAGGCAACACACAAACTTGATGACCGTACGATTATTGAACTCGCGCTTTCAAAAGACAATATCTCAGAATTTTTTACCGATCTCGACGCATTTCAAGTGGTCAGTTTGGAACTTCAAAAATCATTTCGTGAAATTGAAGATACAAAAGAGGATACGGAGGTAGAGCGAGCGTCACTTCAAACAGCGCAAACACAAGAAATTGATCACAAATACGCGCAAGAAATCGAAAAGCAAAAGATTGAAGCGCAAGAAGATGAGAAGCAGTACGTGCTTGGTATTACCAAAGGACAGGAGGCTCTCTACAATAAATTGATTGCGGAGCGCCGCGCCGAAGCGGCGCGTATCAGTGCAGAACTCTTCTCACTCCGTGATTCTGATGGTATTCAATTCGGTGAAGCTCTTGTGTATGCGAAGGAAGCAGAACGTCTCACCGGTGTTCGTCCCGCATTCTTACTTGGTATTTTGAAACAAGAAAGTAACATCGGACAAAACGTGGGTTCATGTATCATTACAAATCTCAAAACAGGAGAGACACGCAGTGTTAATTCAGGCAATACGTTCTTGAACGGTATTCATCCTCTTCGCGATCTTCCCGTGTTCCAAACAATTATGAAAGAGCTTGATCGAGAACCTCTTGAAACAAAAGTGTCGTGCCCACTCTCAACAGGATACGGAGGTGCAATGGGGCCTGCGCAGTTTATCCCTTCAACATGGAGCGCATACATTCCACGTCTTGAAGACATGCTTGATGAGTATCCTGATCCATGGAACCCACGACATGCTTTCATTGCATCGGCCGTCTATCTTGCTGACCTTGGTGCAGGTATTGGAGGATACAGCGCAGAACACGAAGCGGCGGCTCGCTACTACGCGGGTGGTAACTGGGCAACTCTTGGCCAAGGCTATGCTTCAAGTGTGATTGCACATGCACAGACAATTCAGACGACTATGATTGACCCCATTGAACGCGCGGAAGAAGATGACGATTAGTTCCCGAGTTTTCAACAGAAGGGTATCTTTTTCTTTGAGAGGGGGTACCCTATAGAAAACAGTTCATATTATTTTTTTAATTTTTGCTATGGAAAAATTTTCTAAATGGCTCACACCGATCGTTGCACTCTTCTTCTCAACGGCTCTTGCCGTGACTGCGGCAACGACGATTGGGACTAACATAACGACGACAGGTACATTCACTGCATCAACGACAACGGCGGGAGCTGACATTACGCTTCGCGCATCAGATCAATTTGTACTATCCGCAACGGACATAAACACGGAATTAAGTGGCGAATACGAAATTCAACTTCTTGAAGCTGGCGCAGGGGGCTTTACTTTACAAAGTGCAAGCGGAGACTCGCTTACACTTTTTCCAGGCTCTGAAAACTTTAATATATATATAGCTGATGATGGTAGTTCAAATACTGTTGAATTTGATTGTGATGGAGATTCAGCATCTTGTGAGGTCAATTCAAATGGTGCAGGAGGGTTTGTTCAATTTCTTACTTCAGGAACAAACTCTTCCATAACGTTAAACGCAGGAGGTACAGGTGCAGATGTGAATATCACTGCGGCCGATCAAATAACATTTAACACAACAGGTGGGGCGGTAAAATCTGCCGATGCATTTGCAATCCCTGCGGCAGCAACTTTGCCTACGTGTAACACAACGATTGCTCCTTCTGGATACTACGCATACTACGTAGACACAACTGGTCCAGACCTTTGTCAGTGCGACGGTTCTACATGGAGCGCGGTTGATGGAGCAGGAACGTGCTCATAATCTTTCTCCTTCAATTTATGAAAAGACTATTTATTCCAGCTCTTGTTCTTCTTTGTCTGCCATTTATATCGAATGCGGTGTTTAATGATGTTATACTTGAGACGACAACGATTCTGGATGTCAATGGATATGAACTCACGATATATGGTTCAAGCGCACTCATTGAACAAATTATCATCAATCCGACAAATTTCGTCGTGACACTGCCGTTTAGTTCAGCGATTATTGTCGCTTCTGCCGATGGTGTTGGTTTTACACACAACGGGCCAGAGGGGTATGTGACTAGTGAATATTGTTCAGGAGGAGAATCACGGCTCGGTCTTCTGGGAGGAACGGTAACGATTACAGTAACGCCATCAGGTACTTGTACTGACCCTGACGCTGGAGGTGGCGGAGGGGGCTCATCAAGTCGTGTTATTCCACCTCCTGTAGCTCTTACACAACCTGAAGTAGTTGTTGCACCAGAGACACCTGTTATAACAGAATTAGATTCTGCGGCTCGTATAGTCATTCTCGAACGGCTTCGAGAGCTCATACTAGAACTCATCGCACTTCTTTTGGCACAGCAGGGGCTAGAGTAAAAAGTTGCCAAAAAAAGTGCTCGCTTGGCCACACCACAATGACACGTGTCCGTTTCTGCTGAAACGGCACTCCCGTTCGGCCCGTCGGTCTGCGCGAGTCATTGTGGTGTAGCAAGCTCGCTCCACCGTAAAGAAAGAAGGATTGGAAGAGTATGCTCGCTCTACCGTAAAGAAAAAAGAACTGGGAACTTGCAGAAAACGCATATTTTGTGCTAGTATGCTTCGGCTGTTAGGTGGTTCCGTGTACCAATCTCCAACCTCTAACTTCCAACCTCTACTTTATATGAAGACCGATATACACCCAACATATTTCCCAAAGGCGGCTGTTAAGTGCGCCTGTGGGAACACGTTTACGGTTGGTTCAACCAAGGAAACTATTGATGTTGAAGTGTGTTCTGCGTGCCATCCGTTCTATATCGGGGACGACAGTAAGAAGATCCTCGCCGGCCGTCTTGAGAAGTTCAAGACTCGTCAGGGTGTTGCGACATCAAAGCGCGAGAGCGTGAAGAAGGTTGCGGCAACAAAGAAGCCACGAGCTCCTAAGAAGACAGAAGCGTAACGTTTTTGAAAGCGCCGTCCGCATGAAGCGGGCGGCGCTTTCTCTGTGCTAGCATTGATCTATGGATCACGTTAGAGACCATACAGTATGTTTTACGTATATATTCTAAAAAGTAAAAAGGCAGACAAACTGTATACGGGAGTAACGAAAGATTTACGGAAACGTTTGAATGAACATAACAAAGGTAAAAGTTATTGGACAAAAAGATATACTCCTTGGTCGGTTATATACTACGAGGCATGCCATAATGAGGATGACGCAAGGGCAAGGGAAAAATATTTAAAATCAGGAATGGGAGAACGGTATATCAAGAATCGTCTCAAACGTTTCCTGTCTCTAACGTGATGGATCTCGACGAACTCAAAAAAAATCATACAACTGCCTACTTAGCGCTTGAATTAGAGCGTCTGCAAAAGGAGCGTGCCGAAGCTGAAGCGGCAGCGGGGGATGATCCTCTACTCGCAGATCTCGCAAAGGAAGACATTCTTCGCATTGATGAGCAATATGCTTTTATCGAAGGACAGATCAAAGGCATTCTTGAGAGTGAAAAAGAAGAGGATGAATTTCCAAATGAAATTATTCTTGAAGTGCGTGCAGGCGCTGGCGGAGAAGAGGCGGCACTTTTTGCTGAAGAACTTGCAAACATGTATCGAAAGTACGCCGAGAGGAAAGGGTGGTCATCGTCAGTTGTCGATGAAGCGCGTGCAACGATGGGTGGCTACAAAGACGCCTCATTTGAAATAAAAGGAAAAGACGTGTACAAGGAACTCCAATTTGAAACAGGTATTCATCGTGTACAGCGAATTCCCGCTACAGAAAAGATGGGACGTGTACATACATCAACTGCATCAGTTGCAATCCTTCCTATGCGCGCAAAAGGAATGGTTCCGATTAATATGGCAGATGTTGAAATGACATTTACGCGTTCAGGTGGTGCGGGAGGACAGAACGTAAACAAAGTGGAAACAGCTGTTCGTCTTGTACACACACCAACGGGGATTATTGTGAAATCACAATCAGAGCGAAGCCAGCAGAGAAACCGTGAGAAAGCCTTTGAAATTCTTCAGGCAAAGCTTGATGTGCTCAAAGTTGAAGAAGATGCCAAAAAGCTCTCAAGTGAGCGAAAGGCCCAGATTGGAACAGGGGACCGTTCTGAAAAAATTCGCACGTACAACTTCCCACAGGATCGCATTACCGACCACCGCATCAAAGAGAGCTGGTCAAACCTTCCAGGCATCTTGGGAGGCAATATGGACCGCATTATCGACAGCTTGGCGGCATACACGGGTGATATGACACCTGTGGATCAAGAATAACAGACTATTGACATACACTCATAATAGGTGTATAATGGTCAGCAGAAGAACATTGAGAGAACTACTCGTTGGTTACAGCTTTTAGAGCATCTGTAGTGCCTTAAAAGCTGTAACCAACAGACAAGCTCGAGGCCCGAACCATTGTGGTGAGGGTGGGGAGCACGTCAGAAAAAGGAGTACGACGATGGCAAGCAAGAACACTCCCGTAGCGATCATTTCCGGGGCAGGCTGGCTCATGCAGCTCGCACTCGGACTCGTGAAAGGGCTTCTGTCCCGCGGCTGGGACAACGAGCGCATTCATGCGCTCGTCACCGACAAAGGCAAGACGGACATGGAGCGCGTCATCGACGCCCTCGTGAACGCTCTCGTCGCGCCCCTCGCTCCGGCGATCGACCTCGCGACGGGCATCTGCCGTTTCACCATCGATTTCGGGAAGTCGCTCGAGGAGATGATCGCCGCCGGTAAGTATGACTGGCGGAACAACGAGATCACCGCTGCGCGGTTTCCGATCACGGGTGGTGGTACGGTCATGGTGGACGGGAAGCTCTTCCACTTCAACCGCAACACCACCACCGACGAAGTCGAGCGTGAGCTCGACAAGGCGGGATACCGCGCTGCGACCATCGCAGAGTTGCTCGCCTTCGGGGCAAGCTTCCCCGAGGTTCAGCGACAGTTCCCGGTGATCGCGCTCGGCTCCGTCGGCTTGGTCGGTGGCGACCGCCGCGTCCCGTACCTCCATGGGCACGACGCGGGGCGGAGCCTCGGCCTCCGCTGGCGGGACGGCGTCGGCTGGGGCGTCGCCTGTCGGTTCCTGGCCGTTCGCCTGCCTGCGCAGGCAGGCAAGTAGTTCTCTGGTTTTTGACCCTTTGCAACGCCTTCAGGCGTAGAGCACTCTGGTCTTGGACCTTCCCGGCGCAACCTACCAAGGTGGCGCCGGGCTTTCGTTTTTGTATAATGTAACTAACAGACGAAAAATCTACGGTCACGGCTTTAGATAGTTTGTTCGCACGCTCGGGAGCGAGAGTTTTGACGGTCACGGCTGTCGAAAGAGTGTTTCCGAGTCCTGAATAAAAACCAGAGAAAGTTGGTGCGATGTGCTCTGCGATATTTTAAGATCGCGAATACGATACAACTCCAAAAACTTTGTTACGATTGATACGTGGTTCAAGGGGTGGTGGTACTGATGGCACGTCGTACATGGCTCCGTCGGATTGGTCAATGGCAACCGCAACGTCCCGTACCTCAATAGGAACGACGCGAAGCGGAACCTCAACCTCAACTGGCGGGACGACGACTGGAACGACACCTGTCGGTTCCTGGCCGTTCGCCACTTTCATCGGTTCTCCCGCTTTACTTTGAGGCGGGAGTTTTATTGAGGAGTTGTCGTTTCCATCCTCCGAGCATCTTTCCAATCTCTCCTAAGAGTTCGCTCAAGTGCGCGTACTTATTGTTATCCAGAGCCTGAACTTCCCAAGCAAGTTGGAGTAGGAGCTTCGTGAGATCTGTCTTCGATATCGATTGATCAACGAGATCTATTTTTTTCTGGCCGGAAGAATAGCTTGCAAAAAAACAGGATTCGATAGCATCAAGAAAAACAGCGTCAATTTTGCTTCCTAACGTAAAACGATGAGATTTCGGGAAGTGGGGAAGGTACTGCTGCCAAACTCCGTAACAATCTTTTAACTTTAAAACCACTGAAACTAATCGAGGGGGGGGGCTTTATTATATGGTTTTTAATTTCATTCATAACTACAAGGATATCATTTCCGTCGAAAATCTTCTCGGCGCATGGCGCGAATTCTTAAAAGGGAAGCGGTCAAAAAATGACGTGCAAGATTTTCAATGGAAACTCATGGATAACATATTGAAACTCCACCACGACCTTGCTCAACGAACCTATTGTCACGGAGGCTATGATGCTTTTAACATTTCGGATCCAAAGCCAAGAAATATACATAAGGCGACTGTCCAAGATCGTCTTCTCCACCATGCTATTTATAGAAAGCTGTATCTTTATTTCGACAAACGTTTTATAGCGGACTCCTATTCATGTCGTCTCAATAAGGGGACACATAAAGCAATTGAACGATTCAAACAATTTGGATACAGAGTGAGCAAAAATAACACTCGGACATGTTGGATTCTTAAGTGTGACATCAGGAAGTTCTTTGCTTCTGTCGATCACCAAATTCTGATACAGATACTAGAGAAACATATTTTTGACAGAGAGTTACTCGGGCTTCTCAAAGAGATTACTGGAAGTTTTTATGTGGGGCGACTCGGCGTCGGTCTGCCGCTAGGCAATCTCACCTCACAACTTTTCGTGAATATCTATATGAATGAATTCGACCAGTGGATGAAACACATAGTCAAAGCAAAATACTATATTCGGTACGCTGATGATTTTGTCGTCCTATCTCATGACAAAGACTATCTTACTGAGTTGATTCCAAGAATTGCTGATTTTCTTGAAGAGCGACTCAAACTCGCACCTCATCCTGACAAAGTGTTTATTAAAACACTTGCGTCTGGTGTCGATTTCTTAGGATGGGTACATTTTCCTGACCACCGAGTATTGAGGACAACGACAAAAAGGAGGATGTCGAGACGACTTGAAAAGGAGTTTTCTTTTAGAACGACACAGTCATACCTTGGACTTTTACGTCGTGGAAATACCGAGAAGCTCAAAGAAACTCTTCTAAACCCTAGCATTATCGACAGCTTGGCGGCATACACGGGTGATATGACCCCTGAGGACGCAGCCTAAGGCACCTTGCGTAGAGCACGCTAATTTGGTATTGTGCTTTTACCCTAAACGGGCCTTTTTATTGGCGACGTAGAGCGAGCGAGATGGAAAAGTAACTTTTTCATCTCCGAGCCGAGGAGCCAAAAAATGGATCAACCCCATTTATTCAAATGACTACAGTTTCAAACGACACGAAAGCAATGGTTGATAAGCTCTTTGCAACAGGAGCTCATTACGGCTATTCGAAAGCACGTCGCCACCCTTCAGCACAGAAGTTCATCTTCGGTGCAAAAAACGGTGTCGATATCTTTGATCTTGAAAAGAGCGTAGAAGCACTCGCAGATGTAGAAAGCTACGTAAAAGGCCTTGCTCAAGTTGGAAAACAAATTCTCTTTGTCGGTGGCAAACTCGAAGCACAAGGCGCAATTCGTCGCGCAGGTGAAGCAATTGACCAACCATTTGTTGCAGGACGATATGTGGGTGGTACGCTTTCAAACTTTGCTTTGATTCGTAAGCGCGTTGAAAAACTCATGACACTCATGGATGAACGTGAGAAGGGAACACTCGTGAAGTACACAAAGAAAGAGCGTCTCATGATTGACCGCGACATCAAGCGTCTTGAAACAACATTTGGTGGTCTCCGTCCAATGCGCTCACTCCCTGGGGCTGTGTTTGTTGTTGATCCAAAGCACGAAAAGAATGTTGTGCGTGAAGCAATGACATTGCGTATTCCAATCATCGCGCTTGCAAACTCAGACTGTGATGTTTCAAAAATTGCACACGTGATTCCTGGTAACGATGCAAGTGTGCACAGCATCGCATTCTTCGTTGACCGATTGGTTGAGAGCTACCGTGAAGGCGCAAAGGATGCACCAAAGATTGTGGTTCCTGAAGCTCCACGTTCTCGCACACGCGATGATGCGCCACATTCACGTGCTCCACGTCGTGAACGCGCCCTTGGCCGTAGCCAAACGGGCGAGGCACCGCGAGCGTAAGTTTTGTTATTTTAATTTTCATATTGTATGGCCGTTACTGCACAAGACATTAAGCAGCTCCGTGACGCTACAGGCGTCTCTATGATGGTATGCCGCGAGGCATTGATGGAAGCGGATGGTGACATGACAAAAGCTATGGATATTCTCCGTGAGAAGGGGGCATTAACTGCATCGAAGAAAGCAGGCCGCGATTTGGGTTCAGGAACGGTGCAAGCATACATTCACAACCACGGTGCTGTGGGTGCAATGGTTGAACTCCTCTGCGAAACAGATTTCGTTGCGCGCAACGAAGAATTTCAGCAAATTGCAAAAGATATCGCTATGCAGGTTGCTGCGACAGACGATGAACTTCTTGCAGCGGGGAACGAGGCACTTCTTAAAGAAGCATTCTTCAAAGATCCATCACGCACGTTGGGTAGTTTAATTGACGGTGCAGTTCAAAAATTCGGTGAACGAACAGAACTTGGACGCATCGTGAAATTTGCGCTCTAATCTATGACTGTCGCATTTATCGTCTTCATTATCGCTCTCGGACTTCTTGCAACTCGTTTTCTTTTTAAACAAAGCGAGCTCACGGCTGGTGTACAGGGACGACTCACGCGAACACTCTCTGCACATTCACCAGTGTGGGAGAATCGCTACGATCGTTTTGCGGCACATGTTGCAATGAAAGCGCGCGCCTTCGGCGCACGCACAGAAGATTTCGGACGCCGTGCATTGGCACAACTTCGCGCAACTACCCGGGGTCTTGTTGTTGTGGTGGCCGCCCGTATGGTACGTTCTGTACGGGGTGAAAAGATGTTATATTCACAGACCACCCCATCGCTCTACTTGAAGCGTTTGAAGGGTGAAATGGATAAGAAAGAGGAGGTTTCAGATGATAAAATAGGAGAGTAGCACTACGCCGCCTTAGCTCAGTTGGTAGAGCAACACTTTTGTAAAGTGAAGGTCCCCAGTTCGAATCTGGGAGGCGGCTCCAAAATAAGTTTAGAAGTTTTTAGTTGGAAGTTGGGAAGGAACATTCTGTCCAGATTCGAACTAGAAGGGGGTCGGGTGAGAAGCGAAGCTTCGCAAGACCTTTTGAGATAGTTTGCGGAGCAAAATATCCAAAAGGTGTACAGATTCTGTAAGAAAGACTGTAGTTTCCCCGTGAAGGAAGGTACTGGAAAACCGTGGGCTTCCAGACCGTGAAGATTCTGGGAGGCGGCTCACTAAGTAGAATCAAGAAGCTAGAAAAATAACGAAGCCCATTTTCGACGCTAGCGTCGAGAATGGGCTCTTGGGTGAAAGCCTCAAAGGCTTTCACCGGTGAGTGTCTTCGGAGTAGGGAGAAGATTTTCCTTCTCTTCTTCGGTTCCGAACTTAATGATGAGCCATCGAAAAATGTAGTCGCCGATGGACTGGGCGAGCGGGATGTCGGGATTCTTTGTATACCCCGATGGCTCGTACCGAGAATAGACGAACTTGTCAGCGAGCACGGTGAGCGGCGCGCCGTACTGGAGCGCGATTGAAACCGCAGTCGCGAACGCATCCAAGAGTCCTGAAATCGTGGACCCCTCCTTCGCCATCACGATGAAAATCTCACCAGGCATTCCATCCTCGTAGAGACCGACAGTGATGTACCCCTTGTGGTTCTCGATCTTGAACTTGTGCGTGATGCTTTCCCGCGTATCGGGAAGCTTGCGGCGACTCTCGTGTATCCTTCGTGATTCTCCAGAGACAGACATATCCCCCCCTTACATTTTTGAACTTGAATCCATCGCAAGTATAGTCCCTTCCATGTTCGATGTCTAAAAACATCCTTTTCGGCATTCAAAATCAAGGGTATACTAGGTTTCTATGGAGGCAGAACACAAAGGCCACTACCATCCGCTCACGATTGTTCAGCGCGATTTCGAACGCATCATGAGAAAGATGGGTTTTTCTATTGCTGAGGGTCCTGAAATCGACGACGAATATCACAACTTCGATGCACTCAACGTGCCGCAAGATCACCCTGCGCGCGACATGCAGGACACGTTTTGGATCAAGGATAAAGACAAAACAGTTTTGCGCACACAGACATCGAACGTACAGATTCGCTACATGGAAAATCATGAGCCACCAATCAGAATTCTCGTGCCGGGGCGCACATTCCGTAGCGAAGCAACAGATGCTCGGCACGAAGCAGTCTTTCATCAAATGGAAGGTCTTGTCGTTGATACAGATGTTACGCTCGCACAACTGAAAGGAACACTTGAGAAAGCGTTGTCAGAATTTTTTGGAAGCTCTGCAACAATTCGTATGCGTCCAGGATTTTTTCCATTCGTTGAACCTACAATTGAAGTAGATGCAAAGTGTTTCTTGTGTGGAGGGAAAAATGAATCCTGTGGTGTCTGCAAAGGTACAGGCTGGATTGAACTTATGGGCGCAGGTACGGTGCATCCAAAAGTGCTTTCGAATGTTGGTATTGATCCGCGAAAGTATAAAGGTTTTGCATTTGGTGTCGGCATCGAGCGATTGGCAATGGTGAAGTATGGCGTGCCCGACATTCGCATGTTTCTGTCAGGTGACGTTCGTCTTATAAACCAGTTCTAGATTATGCACGTATTACATTCGTGGCTACAAGATTTCATAGAAGAAAAACTACCGTCTGCAAACGACATTGCGGAGAAATTGACGATGCATGCGTTTGAAGTCGACGGCGTTGAAGTACTTTCCGATGGAGATGCAATCATTGATGTTGATGTGTTGCCAAACCGTGCACACGATTGTTTGTCACACCACGGAATCGCACGTGAAGTGGCAACTCTTTTTGAACTCACATTTCGTATACCACCTGTCTCGTACAAAACTGATGCGAAAGTGAACACACAAGAACATATTACGTTTTCTGTTGAGAATTCAACACTCGTTCCGCGAGGAACTGTGCGGCTGATCAAGGACGTTTCTGTTGGAAAAACACCAGAGCTTATTAAAGGTCGTCTTGAAAAATTAGGTCAGCGCTCAATAAACAACATTGTCGACATTACAAACTACGTCATGCTTGAAACAGGACAGCCAGTGCATACATTTGATTTTGACAAGATTTCAGGTGGTAAAGATACAAAAACAATAACGATACGCGGCGCAAAAGAAGGAGAGAGTGTAACAACGCTCGATGGAAAAACATACACGCTCAAAGAAAACATGTTAGTGATTGCGGACGAAAATGGACCACTTGATATTGCGGGCGTGAAGGGCGGCGCAGATTCTGGCATCGATGAGAATACAAAACATATTGTGCTCTCGGCATGTAACTTCAATCCTGTGTCTGTGCGAAAAACATCTCGCTCGCTTGGTTTACTCACCGATGCCTCAAAGCGTTTTGAGCAAGGTATTACACCTGAACTCGTGGAACGCGCCGTTGAGCGTGCATCTGAACTGTTCGCACAACATGCAAGCGGGCATATTGCGACAGATACGTTCGATCTCTATCCCCAAAAAAGAAATCCTTACATGCTCGGTGTTTCTGTAAAAGAAGTTGAGAAAACACTCGGTATTTCAATAACAAAGAAAGACATTGCAGATATTTTTAAACGATTACAGTTTTCTCATGATGTTGTTGATCCAATTCCAACACTTCTTGAAAAAGCAAAGAGTTTAGCTGGTGCAAAGTATAAATACGGCGCAAGTGTGCTTCTTGACTCTCCGCATGCTTTTGATTGTTCATCATTTGTTAGTTTTCTGTTTGCGCAGGTTGGTTTACCAACTCCACGCATGACGGTGGACCAATTTGTGTTTGGTGCTGATGTTTCAAAAGAAAATCTTCAAGCGGGAGATGTTGTTTTTTCACGCAGAGAAGCATCAAACAGCGCAAAGTTTACTCGAGTAGCGGACGGGGTTGAGGTAGAACAGAAGACAATACAAGAGGTCTCGCGCGAATGGATGCCAGGAACAGTAGTTTTAGGAGGGGTGAGCCACTGCGGTATCTACTTGGGAGATGGAGAGATTATTCATGCATCAGGTCTGTGGCACAAAGGGGAAGTGGTGGTTGAGCGTCTTGATGAAAGCCCTGCGTTTAAGACGATCGTTGGGTACAAACGCTTCTTACTTTCATCTGAAGAACGTTTTGTTGTAACGGTGCCATCTGAGCGTATTGATGTGCGTGTCACTGAAGATCTCATCGAAGAAATTGGTCGTGTGTACGGTTACAACAATATCCCTGCCGCAACACTTCCTAATTCGGTTTCATCGGAGATAAACAAAACATTCTATTACGTGAATAAAGTGCGTGATTGTTTGGTTGAGAACGGTTACAGCGAACTCTATCTCTACTCGTTTGCGGAGAAGGGAGATATTGAAGTAAAAAACCCTCCCACCGACGATAAGAAGTTTGTTCGTACAACATTAACCACAGGACTTTCAAAAGCGCTTGAACAGGGGGTGTATTTTAAAGATTACCTTGGGCAGTCGGTTGTGAAGCTTTTTGAGATTGGAACAGTCTTTCCAAAGAAAGGCGAACACTTTGCACTCGCTGTTGCCGTTAGTGGTGTGTCAAACAAAACGCGAGACGCCGAGCTTAAAGGTGTTGCAGAAAAGTTAGGAACTATTCTCGGAGAAGATGTGTTGGGACACATTAAAGACGGCATGCTTGAAATTAATATTTCAAAATGCGTTGAATCCTTGCCTTCGCCTTCATCGTACGACGACCTCATTGAGATAGGCTCACAAGAGTTGATGTTCAAACCGTTTTCGCAATACCCATTCGTACTTCGTGATGTTGCTTTGTGGGTACCGAATGAGGTTTCAAGTTTAGAAGTTGAAAAGTTGATAAGGGACAATGCAGGAGAGCTTCTGATTCGTACAACGCTTTTCGATACATTCGCGAAAGACGGCAAAACATCGTACGCATTCCACCTTGTATTTCAATCGATGGAGAAGACACTTTCCGATGCCGATGTTGAAATCCCTATGAAAAAACTCAACAATATCTTCTCCGAAAAGGGCTGGGAAGTCCGCTAAGTGATTTCCCCAAAAAGTGGATTTGAATTTATTTTTTATAAAAAAAACGGTCGCCGGAATTTCGGCGACCGTGAAAGCTACATTTCAATTAATCCTTTCGATTGGCAGATTGAACGTGAGACCGTCGATGTCGTAAGGAGGAGCTATGGGAGGAAGCTTAACGTAGAGAAGCTCGATCATGCTTGAACTCAGAAGAGCACGGAGGTGATAGAGCACATCACTAGTCTGTTCGGACTTTACAGCTAGGAAGAGTGCATTCCAACTTTCCTGATTTCTCGGAAACCGAAATTTCGGAGAGCTATCTGTGAAGGCTTCCTTCAGCTCGCTTTGGATATCGAGATGCGCAATCGCATCCGTTAGTACCCCTAGGGTTGTTTGTTCCAGAGCCTCCTCACGTTCCTTCGTGAGTCCGACTCGCTCGACTGCTTGTGGTAAAAGCTTGAAGGCGAGATCGTCGGCGTTAAGTTCTTGTCGACTTTTTTCAACAAGTCCCTCTTCTGCAACGATAACGGGATTGGGGGCACTCAGCGCACGAAGTTGTATGAGTCTGAGTTCTCGCTGAACAAACAGTTCTGCTGTACGGATACTGCGAATGATCTTTTCTTTTTTTTGCACACATCCTCCATTGGATGAAAGATTCGTCTACGGAAAATATAATATATGGAACAAGATTTGTCAATAAAGAGGAATAAAAATAAGACCCCAAGTATCAGCACTTTTTATTCAATGATTGGAAAAATATGATGATAAATCAAGCCTATTTTCCAAAGAATAATGCTCGCTTTTGGGCTCAAATAATGCTATACTTTTCATATATTTGTAAGGCTTTTTCGCACGATGTCCGCCAAAGAAAATCTCAAAAAAACGTCTGAATATAGTGCGGCGGACATTACCGTTCTTGAAGGACTTGATCCGGTGCGCAAGCGTCCCGGCATGTACATTGGTACAACAGGAGTCGACGGTCTTCACCACCTCATCTGGGAAATTTTTGACAACTCACGCGATGAAGCGATGGGTGGGCATTCGAATGACATTGAAGTCGTGCTTCTTCCTGATAATTATGTTCGTGTTGTCGACAACGGTCGTGGTGTTCCTGTTGATAAACACAAACAAACAGGTGTCTCCGCACTTGAGACAATCATGACGACATTGCACGCCGGAGGAAAATTCGGCGGTGCGGGATACAAAGTGTCAGGAGGACTTCACGGTGTGGGTGCATCTGTCGTGAATGCACTTTCATCACACATGCGTGTTGACGTGTATCGTGACGGCGGACACTATGTACAGGAATATGTGCGCGGCAAAAAGAAGGCACTTGTGAAAAAACTCGAAAACTCCGATCTTCTCGGCACCGCGGTATTGTTCCAAGCAGATGCAGACATTTTCCCTGACCGCACGTATAACTGGGAAAAGATTACCGCGCACCTTCGTCAGCAAGCATATCTCGTACGCGGACTTCGCATTACGGTGATTGATGCGCGTGGTTTAGCAAAACTTCCTGATGTCGGTTCGGTGATGTATGTGCGCGACCTGCCTGCGCAGGCAGGGCTCGGCAACGTGCCTTCGATGACGTTTTATTTTGAAGGAGGTTTGATGTCACTTGTGCGTCACTACAACGAACACCAAAAACCACTTCACCGAACTATTTTCCATGTTGAGAAAGAACAAGATGGGGTATTGGTAGAAGTTGCCGTGCAATACATCGACGATGTCGTGGCACGTATTCTTGCGTTTGCAAACAACACGTACAACTCTGAAGGTGGGACACATATCACTGGTTTTAAGACGGCGCTCACACGCACGATTAATGCGTACGGCAAGAAGTCGAGCATTGTAAAGGAGGCAGACGGTGCATTTTCTGGTGAAGACGTACTTGAGGGCCTCACTGTTGCGGTGTCCGTAAAACTCCCTGAAATTCAATTTGAAGGACAAACAAAAGCTAAACTCGGGTCCGTAGAGGCACGCGGAGCAGTTGAAACAGTATTCGGGGAGGCATTCAATGAGTTTTTGGAAGAGCACCCAGATGATGCGAAGGCGATCATCAACAAAGTGGTCTTGGCACTTCGTGCACGCAAAGCCGCAAAGGCAGCGAAAGACAGCGTGCTTCGCAAAGGCGCACTCGATGGCATGACGCTTCCGGGCAAACTCGCAGACTGTCAGTCACGAAGCGCTGAGGAGTCTGAAATCTTTATTGTGGAGGGGGAATCAGCTGGTGGTACGGCTAAGACAGGACGCGATCGTCGTACACAAGCAATCCTTCCATTGCGTGGAAAAATTTTAAACGTTGAACGCGCGCGTCTCGATAAGATGCTTGCATCAGAGCAGGTGAAGAATCTTGTGATTGCGATGGGTACAGCGATTGGGGACACATTTGATATAACAAAGCTTCGCTATCACAAAGTAGTTATCGCAACAGATGCCGATGTCGATGGTGCGCACATTCGTACGTTGTTGCTGACGTTGTTCTACCGTTACTTTAAACCATTGATTGAAGGTGGATTTATTTACATCGCACAGCCACCTCTCTACAAAATTAAGAAAGGTAAAGAACTATTCTTTTTCTACAGCGAAGATGAGAAAAATACATTCTTGAAAAAAGAGGGTGTGAATGCAGAAGAGCTTGAAGATACTGCGGAAGGGGACGAGAATGCACTCGCTGAAGCAGAAGAAGGAGAAGCAGAGATAGAAACAAAAACGACAAAAGCACCAAAACTTTCAATTCAGAGATACAAGGGTCTCGGTGAAATGAATGCTGAAGAATTGTGGGAAACAACAATGGACCCTGCACGTCGTATCTTGAAACAGGTTGCAATTGAAGATGCACAAGACGCGGACAAGATTTTCGACATTCTCATGGGAACAGATGTTCCATCACGTAAATCATTTATTCAATCAAACGCTCGCATGGCGAGATTGGACATCTAGGAAGAGAAAACAGAAAACAGAAAACAGAAAACAGAAAACAGAAAACAGA
>JBBTTA010000001.1:0-184103 GCA_038064475.1 Patescibacteria group bacterium | reverse complement strand
AGAAAACAGAAAACAGAAAACAGAAAACAGAAAACAGAAAACAGATAACAGATAACAGATAACAAAGAACAGAATCAAGAGTCAGGAATTAATATCCCCCACTTGGAAGCGAAGCTTCCAAGTGGGGTTTGTTTTACCAAGGTTTAACCTTGTACTCCCTGATTAGACACAGGGGGGCCAATCAGGGAGTACTTGACACTATGCTGGGAATAGTATATAATCCTCGTGATAATTAAATAAGTATATATAACGCTCAACAGAGCCACAGAATTATGGAACTTACTACAGGAACAACAGCAAATAGCACAAAGAAATTGGGAATGAATGTTCTCAAGGGTATTGGTCTTGTGCTTGTACTTGCTGGTGTAATTTGGGTTGGAACACAGGGTGTTAAGAATGCAGGAAGCATCCGCAACGCAGTTGCGAACGCGCTTTCTGGTATTCAGTCACTCTTTGTAGCTCAAGAACGCATCGTGCTTTCAATTGTTGATAGCCAGATTGTTGTTGAACAACCTTTTGTTGTGTCATGGGAACACCGTGGCAAAGACTCAGAAGGTACCTACGCATTCAGCTATGATTGTGCTGATGATGTATATCTTTCATTGAAAACAGAAAGCAAGGCAGACACAACTGTCTTCTGTACTATTTCTGTAGCACTTCTCGAAACAGACAACATCCTTACGCTCACAGCGCACGGTGATGTTGATGGCATTGAGAACGTCACAGTACGTGTTACCTACACGGAAAATGGCTCATCAAATGTGACTCGCGAAGGGGAGCTTGTGCTTCCTATTCAGGATGCACGTTTTGACACAGCAACGTCAACAGATATGACGCCCGTGACTCCAACAACTCCAGTGACGCCAGTTGTTCCTGTGGTTCCAGTTCCTGGCCAGAGCACATCACAAATCATTCGTATTGGTACAACACCAAACCTCTTTGGTGACCCAGACCTTACAGTGAACTTCCTTGCAGTCGGTGTCGTTGATCGAAAGACAGGGAAATTTGATGAACGCGATGAATTGCCACGTGATGTTTCATCAAGCAAGCGTGCTGCAATCCAATTTGAAATTAAGAACGAAGGTACAAACGTAACTGGTGACGACTGGCGCTTTGATGTAAAGCTTCCTACAAATCCAGAATACACATACAAGTCACCTGAACAACCAACAATGTTCCCTGGCGACCGTATTGTGTACACGATTGGATTTGACCGCGTACGTAACTCAAACGAAGACGAATACCGTATTCGTGTAGACATCGATGACGATGTTGATGAGTCTCGCGAGAGCAATAACACGGAATCAGGCGAAATCGAAATCGACAACTAAAAGTCGTTCGCTTGCTCACCCAAAAATGACACGTGTTCGTCTCTGCTGAGACGACACTCCCGCTCGGCCCGTCGGCCTACGCAAGTCATCTTTGTGTGGCAAGCTCACTTACACGTCAATTACAGGATAACTAAGAACAGCCCCACTTCCGGATTCGGAAGTGGGGCTGTTCTATTGACCTTCTGAAGATTTTATGATACTATTTCGGAGTTAAAAAGATATGGAATTGCAATATCAAAAACCAATACATATCCAAAAAGCGCCATTTGACGCCTTTTTGCAGTTGGTATGGGAGCGTCCTATGCTTATGGGAACGCTTTGGCTCTCGTTCTTCATCATACTTTTTACTATCTCATGGTTTTTTGGTATTGTGCCTCCTCTTGAAACAAGTACAGTAGAGCAAGACGCAGAAACAATCACTCCTGTTGTAGCAGCCGAAGTCACCAATGACACTCCTGTTCGCATCATTATCGATGCGATTGGCGTTGATACAAAAATCAACAACCCAACAGGCACATCAATCGCAACACTTGACGCGGCATTGCTCACAGGTGCAGTGCACTACCCAGGCTCAGGTGATCTTGAAGACACATCAAACATGTTTCTCTTCGGACACTCAACAGGATTTCGTGTCGTACAGAACGAATCATTCAAGGCATTCAACAATCTTGATGATCTCAGCGCTAACGACATCATTCGCGTGCGTTCGGACTCACATGAATATTTGTATCGCGTGACGAACGTATCTAAAACAAAAGCAGAGGATGCGCTCGTTGAACTTTCAAATCGCGAAAAGAAATTGACACTTACGACGTGTGACTCATTCGGAAGCAAAGAAGATCGATTCGTGGTTGAGGCAGATTTTGTTGGAAGTTACCCAATCGTCGAGACTATTGACTAAAGGATTAATTAATGTATAATAGTTTCACACTATAAAAATAAGCATATAACGTAAGGATAAAAAAGATTTATGAACCACCGTATGAACACAAAGACATTTGGCAAAAGCGCAGTAGGTATCATTGCGATTCTTTCGCTTTTCGTGACGACCGTAGCGCCACTTATGCCGGCAGCGTACGTTTCTGCACAGGAAGCAGACACGACAGAGATCGACTCAAAACCTGCGGACGGTGAGGGCGATAAAGAGCCTGCAGGTGGTGGCGGCGGCGGGGGCTCAACTCCTACCGAAGACTGTGAAGGTAACATTCGCGATTACATCAAAACGCCAAACGGAGACGAAATCAATCCGTACAACGGCAACTCATACCTTACCGACAACGGAGTCGTTGCAACAATTGCAGTCAAAAACTTTTCTGAAACGTGTTCATACAACTTGCACCTCGCATCCTACAACGTTTTTGTGGGATGGGGTGAGCCAGGTTTCATTAGTACGCAGACACTCTTTGATGCGGACAGCAACACACTCACACCAGGTGAAGTGCGCACCTACTCTGTTTCAGTACCTAACTGTACGCGCCAGGCAGATCTTTTTGTAGGTCCAAGCGTTCCGCAGTCAAACCCAGATTTTGGCAGCATGCCGGGTTACAACGTGATGGACTTTTCACTTGAGGGCTCACCATTGTGTGAAGACGATGTGCCACCACCTCCACCAGAAGATTGTGATGAAGATATTCGCGCATTCATTTTGACTCCAGAAGGAGAACCATTCGATCCATTCACACAGACACAGATCAATGACAACGGTACGCAGGCAAACGTTGCAGTCAAAAACTTTTCTGAAACGTGTTCATACAACTTGCACCTCGCATCCTACAACGTATTTGTGGGATGGGGTGAACCAGGGTTCATCAGTACACAGACACTCTTTGATGCAGATACAGAAGTACTCTCACCAGGCGAAACATACACATTTAATGTGTCAGTACCTGCATGTGCGCATCAAGTAGACCTCTTTGAAGGTCCAACGATTCCACAGTCAAATCCTGACTTCGGTCATCCACCACTTTCAAACACACACAATGTGTTTGACTTCTCGCTTTCAAGCGGCAACGGTTTGTGTGTTCCTCCAGGTGGCGACACAGGCTTCATTACGGTTATCAAAAATGTTATTAACGACAATGGGGGTACAGCGGCCGTAGCTGACTTCCGTTTGTACGTCGGTGGTACACGCGTTTATAGTGGTGTAGAAAAGCAGATTACAGTTGGCACGTACACAGTGAGCGAAGTAAATATTCCTGGATACACAGCAGGTGTATGGGGTGGTGACTGTTCCGCAAACGGAACTGTTTCAATCGCGAATGGCCAGCACAAGACATGTACAATCACGAACAACGACAATCCTGATACGACACCTGTTCCTGTGTGTGACATGTTTGCAAATCCAGTAACTATTCAGCCAGGCGGCAACTCACTCCTTTCATGGACATCGCAGTTCGTGACACAGGCAGTTATCAATCAGGGTATTGGTTCAGTTCCTGTCAACGGCTCAACAAACGTGAGCCCTGCACAAACAACAACGTACACAGGAACTTTTTCAGGTCCATACGGTACGGTTATTTGTGATGCAACAGTTACGGTAACGACACAACCAACAGCAACACTTCGTGTTATCAAAAATGTTATCAACGATGATGGGGGTATAGCCGTTGTTTCTGATTTCGATTTGTTCGTAAACAACACACAAGTAGTGAGCGGTGTTACAAACGTCTTTGTTCCTGGTATCTACACCGTGAGCGAAGTGAATATCCCTGGATACACAGCGGGTAGCTGGCTTGGTGACTGTGGGGCTAATGGTGTTGTTACACTCGCAGCAGGTGATGTAAAAACATGTCGTATTACAAACGACGACGATCCAGAATCAACTCCAGAACCTATTTGTTCAATGATTTTGAACCCAACAACAATTGATCTCGGCGAAACATCAGAACTTTCATGGACATCAGTCAACGTAAAGACGGCGGTGATCGATCAGGGTATCGGTTCAGTAGACGTAAACGGTTCAACAAAAGTTTCTCCTGCAACAACGACAAAATACACAGGAACTTTCTCAGGCCAATACGGCACAGTTATCTGTGATACGACACTTACGGTACGCCGAGGCACTGGCGACGATGACGCGACATTGACGCTCATCAAGAATGTCATCAACGATGATGGTGGTACAGCCACAACATCTGATTTTCACCTCTTTGTTGGAAACACACAAGTATTGAGTGGTGTTACAAACGAATTTGAACCAGGCGCATACACAGTTCACGAAGACAACATCGACGGCTACGTTGCCGGATCATGGGGTGGTGATTGTGATGCGAACGGAAACGTTACGCTCAACAATGGTGATAACAAAGTATGTACAATAACAAACGATGACGCAGATGACGACACTCCTCCTCCTTGTACATCAAACTGTGGAGGTGGTGGCGGCGGAGGTGGCGGGGGTGGAGGTTCACGACGCCCACGTGTGATTCTCTTTAGTGATTCAGATCCTGCAGTTTTGGGTGAATTTATCTCCCTTAATCAGGTTCCGTACACAGGTCTTGCATCTTCAATTGCCCTTATTGCACTCTTTGTTCTTGGCCTCATCGGTATCTCAGGTGGTGTTGTGTATGTGATTGCTCGCAAGCGCATGACGACACTCCAAGCCGTAGCACCAGCAGCTCACATTACAATTGAGCCAGCGGCAGTTGCTCTCGCAGTTGAAGAAACTCCAGCTGACCTTAGTGCATACAATGAGTACGCAGAAGTGGTAGCACCAGTTGCTGCAATTCCCGCACGCACACCTATGTACACGGAGTACTCAACAATTGGAAATGTTCCACAGAATCTTCCAGGCGTTGCACCGGTAGTTGCACAAACTCCTCGTCGAGAAGTGCCAGTTGCAGTCGCTCCAACACGCGTTCCTGAAATCTCTGTAGAAAAGTTGCAGGCAGAAGCTCGCGGAGGACGCGCACTTGTGTCTGACGACGGTGTGAAGCTCATCGCTACATCTGCAGAAGGTGACGAAGCAAAAGCACGCGAACGACTTACACAGGTTATCAATATCGCAAAGACTCGATACCCACGTGAAGACGGTTGGCTTATCCTCGATAAGAACCGCGTTCGCGAATCACTCTTTATTTCTGTCCTCGGAACGGTTCCTCTCTTTATTGAGTGGTTGGTCCGCGGTGAGGATAAGAAAATCTTCACATTCCTTCGTATGATGAAGCATCAGGAACAGCCAGTCGCAGATTTCATGCGTAAGGTTGTTGCTGAACTCGACAACGTGCATCGTGCACGTCTCGAGGGTGCTGAAGATATGACACGCATGAACGCACATGTTGCAGAAGTGACGTATCACCTCGGAAGTGCAGAGCTTGAAGCAGTGATTGCAGAGCTTCTCTCAGGCGTGGACGAGCGATATGAATCGGCATACACGTCGGTTCGTCTCGCACTCGTTCGCGTCCTTGATTCGCTCAAGGAACGATCATTGCGAACGGTTGGTGGCGCATATGCATTTGCTGATGCACACCAAGCGGAGTAATTCAGCAAATATTTTTTCACGGTAGGCACAGGGCCCGGTCACTTTCGTGACCGGGCCCTGTGTTTTTTGACATTTCTCTAAATCATGAGTTATCCCAAGTATGGCTTTACAGCAGGACATATTCTTGGATATACTAGTCATCGTACGCGTTTCGCGTTCTTATGCTGTCTAACACCTCGGTGTCTTGGTAGCGTGAGTTTAGTAGCCTACAATACACAAGTTCTATGACAAAGAATTTTGAACGAGGTGGTGCAGCAACAATTGTTGTTATTGTCATCATCCTCATCATCGCTGGTGCTCTCTACTTCATGAACCAGAAAAACTCTGCAGTTCAGGTTGACGAGACAGCAACAACGACTCCAGAAGATGTTTCTGTGACAGACACAGATGCAGCAGCAGCCGCAGTAGCAGGTGCCGACGTAACAGTTGACACAGATGCAACAGCAGATGCAGCAGCACCAGTTGACGCACAGTAGTCTCTTACGAAAACCATCCCGCCATGCATGCATGTCGGGGTGGTTTTTTTGTGCGTTGCGTGATAATCTCTAGCGCATGTTGAAGTCATTTCTCATGAAGCAGATGATGCGCAAGCAGCTTGCGCAGGTGCCAGAACGTGAGCGCGCACTTTTGCTTGCTGCGGTTGATACAAACCCAGACTTTTTCCTCAATATCGCCAAAGAAGTGCAGGAGAAGGTGAAAGGAGGTATGGACCAGCAAATGGCAGCAATGCAGGTGTTTTCACAACATCAGGACGAGCTCCGTAAAATGCTCGGCAGATAGAAAAAATGGAAACTCTTTTAAAAATCAAAAGGGGGCTTGTTGGGCTGGTTCCACTCAGCCTGTTGAGGGGTATTAAAAGAGCCACACTTCCTTTTTTGTCGGTTCTTTTTAGAAATAACCTCACCGCTCTCATGATTATTCATGGCACGGACAAGGTGGATCCATACAGGTCACATCGCTACTCGAAACTCTATGAAAAATATCTTATAGAGTTTCGAGACAAACCGATTACGATGCTTGAAATTGGAGTTCTATATGGTAATTCGCTCAGAATGTGGAAATCCTATTTGCCTCAAGCAAAACTGTATGGGCTTGACCTCTTTTGTATGGTTGATGGTTTTAAGGTATTTCAAGGTAGTCAATCTGATGTTCCTTTTCTTAATGAAGTACTCAAAGAGACGGGGAAATTAGATTTTGTCATTGATGATGGAAGTCATATACAGAAAGATGCCATTATAAGTTTTAAAACTCTTTTTCCTCATGTGAGCTTGGGGGGCGTGTATGTTGTCGAGGATATACAGGTTTGGAGTAAAGAAGAAGTCAAAGAGTTTGTAGAAACCATTAAAAATGAGGCTGAAGTACACGATCAGATTATTTTTATTAAAAAACAGCAAGCCTAACCTACATTTGTATGTCGCTATCAATCGGTATCGTAGGTCTTCCGAACGTCGGTAAGTCGACACTTTTTAATGCGCTCACACGACTTTCCGTGCCCGCACAAAACTATCCGTTCTGCACGATTGATCCATCAGTCGGTATTGTTCGCGTTCCTGATGATCGACTCGACGCACTTACCAAACTTTCAAAATCAGAACAAACAATTCCTGCTGTTGTTGAATTTGTTGACATCGCCGGATTGGTTGCGGGTGCATCAGAAGGACAAGGTCTAGGAAATAAATTTCTTGCGCACATTAAAGATGTGGATGCGATTGCACACGTTGTTCGTATTTTTGAAGATCCTGATGTGATTCATGTGTCAGGTTCGATTGATCCTGTCCGCGATATCGGTGTTATCAATCTTGAGCTTATTCTTGCTGACATGCAGACGGTGACGAAGCGTTTGGGCTCGGTTGAAAAAGAAGTACGCGCAGGTGGAAAGGAAGCGATTGCAGAACAAGGCGGGCTCACCAAAGTCAAAACGATGCTTGAATCGGAGCGTTTTGCGTCTGAAGCAGAGCTTACGGAAGAGGAGGAGCTTGAAGTAGCAAAACTCAACCTTTTGACGTCAAAGAAAATGCTCTATGTGTTGAACACAAAGTCAGGGGGACAAAATCTTGATGAGATGCAGGATGAGCGTTGGAAAAAACTTGAAACATTTTTGAAAGAAAAAAGTGCACAATACGTTATTGTTGACGCAAGCACTGAAGGGGAGTTGAATGCACTTGATGTCGCAGAGCGTGCATCAATGCGCAGTGAGTTGTCGGTGCGCGGAGGTATCGATGCGTTGATTGTTTCTGGCTACGCGCTTTTGGATTTAATCACATATCTCACAACAGGGGACAAAGAAACGCGTGCGTGGACGACGAAGCGTGGTTCAACAGCCCCACGTGCCGCGCGCGCAATCCACACAGACTTTGAGGAGAAGTTTATTCGCGCTGAAGTTGTTTTTTGGAAAGATTTGGTTGATGTGGGGTCGTATGCCGCCGCTCGGGAAAAAGGTTTGCTCCGTATTGAAGGAAAAGAATACATTGTTAAGGATGGGGACGTCGTAGAATTTAGAATCTAGGCAAAAGACACCTTTTGTTTAATAATGAAGGTATGAAAAACAATAAAGACATTATGTGGGGTGTGGGAATTATGCTTGTTGTTATAGCGGGGCTCTTTTTACTTGCTTCTTCTGATGCAAAAAAGAGCACTCAGGATGAGACAGTTCTCAACACATCGGACACCTCTCTTGGTTGGACGAAGGGTAACAGCGAAGCAACGACAACACTTGTTGAATATAGTGATTTTCAATGTCCTGCGTGTGGCCTGTACTATCCTTTTATAAAGCAACTCAACGAAGAATTTGGTGATCAAATGCAATTTACCTACCGACACTTCCCATTGCGTCAAATACACAGGAATTCGGAACCCGCTGCGCGAGCGGCCGAAGCAGCTGGAAAGCAGGGAAAGTTTTGGGAGATGCATGATCTTTTGTTTGAAAACCAGAGCGTATGGACGGACTCTAACGATGTAGAGGGAGATTTTGAAGCATATGCCATTCAGCTTGGACTCAACGTTGAACAATTCAAAACCGATAGAGATTCAAAAGAGACGAGAGAAAAAATTAACGCTGACTATCAATCTGGAATTGCGGCAGGCGTCAACAGCACCCCTACATTTTTCTTGAACGGAACAAAGATTATTAATCCACGAAACTATGATGAGTTTAAATCAGTTATCACTCAAGCACTTGCTACAGAGCTATAGAGGCTTTGCAATTCTGTTCACTATTCTTGCCTTTGTAGGATTTTTGGACGCAATGTTTTTAACTATTGAGCATGTGTTGGAGGCTCCCGTGCCATGTTCAATCATTGGGGGATGTGAGACGGTTTTGACGAGTACGTATTCTGAAATTGGTGGTATCCCCGTGGCGTTTTTTGGTGTGCTCTACTATGCAAGCATATTTCTTTTAGCGCTTCTCTCTTTGACGCGTATGGAAAAAAAGTATGTTGTACTTGCATCAAAACTCACTTTTGCGGGATTATGTGTTTCGCTGGTTTTGGTATTTTTACAACTATTTGTTATTAAAGCGATATGTGTGTATTGCATGCTTTCTGCACTCACCTCAATGGCATTGTTTGTTGCTGGTATGTTTGCACTACGACAAAATAAAAAGTGGGAAATAATAAGCCAACCATAATATCAGAAAAGTAAAAGGCCCCGCTCGCGCATTGCGCGAGCGGGGCCAGTTTGTTGCAGTTCTTTTCTTTTTTTGAGACGCCTTTTTAGTTTTTTTTCGAAGGCCTCGTATACCTGATTCGTCCCAGTTTTGGTTGGGAAAGGGTGGGGGCGCCGGACGGTGTCGCGGCTGTGTCCCAGTGACCCATCATCAGGGTTCTTTTGAACAACGAGTGTGCAGAATGTCCTCGCGACATGCTGTGGGCGGAAGTGCGAGCTCGCACTCGCGTCTTAATCCGGTGGCGTTTCCGTCATCGGTGCTCCCGAGGGATTGGTTCCGCACGCTCGAAGTGTTGCGGAACATGGTTACTCTTACGCGAACACGATGTTCGCGAGCGGGGTACTCGTCGCAGCCGTCGGTCAGGCCGGCGTCGAGGTGTTCCTCATGAAGTTGAACAAGTTGGTCGCGTTCGCGACCGGACCGTGACGATTCCTCATCCATTCTCCTTTGCCCGTTTAGGGGCGGTAGGTGAGACTGAACTGCTGTGAAGGAACTCTACGGCGGAGGGCACTTGACCCAAACGTCTAGATATCGCTAATATAGCAAATCTTAAGTTTTTGTCAAGTTTCTCGGGTGCATAAAAAGGGTGCTACCATGAGGCATATATTCATTAAGTACACATATGGAACCAACAATTGATCGACCAAAAATGTCTCCAAAGGACTTCTTCGTCTATGTGGGCATTGCACTCTCACTTTACACATCAGCAGGAAGCCTTCTTGCAATGCTTTTTGCAATTATCAACTCAAAGTTTCCTGATGCACTCTCAAATTACTACTTCTCTTACTCATCAACAGCGTCAACGTTGCAGTTCACGATTTCAACGCTTCTCGTTGTCTTTCCATTGTTCCTCGTTTTGTCGTGGTGGGTACGCAAAGACATTGCGGCGAACTCTGCAAAAGCAACACTTTCAATTCGTAAGTGGTTTGTATGGTTTACACTTTTTGCCGCAGGTGCGGTTGTTGTGGGTGACGTTATTGCACTCTTGAACACATACCTCGGTAGTGAAGTGACGATTCGCTTTGTGATGAAGATGCTTGCTGTCTTTGCTGTTGCGGGCAGTGTCTTTGGCTACTACTTCTACGATCTTCGCAGATCAATGCGAGGTGATACATCTGTTAATAAACCACTCATCGTTATTGCCGCACTTCTTGTTCTTGGAGCAATTGTCTGTGGGTTTTTGACGATTGGTTCTCCAAGCGAACGACGTGCATTGAAGTTTGATGAGCAGCGCGTGTCTGATCTCTCGGGTATTCAGTGGGAGGTTTTGAACTACTGGCAGACACGACAAAAACTTCCTGTCGCCCTTTCTGATCTTTCAGATGAGTTCAGTGGGTATGTTGCGCCAACGGATCCAGAGACAGGTGAGACATACGAGTACGCTGTTACAGGCCAGCTTTCGTTCGATTTGTGTGCAACATTTGCACGCGAGAGTGTAATGAGTGAAGCAACAGTGCCTGCGCGTGATCCATGGGGAATGGAAGGAATCTTTGAACATGGTGAAGGACGTACGTGTTTCGAACGAACGGTTGATCCGCAGAAATATCCTGCATTTCCGAAGTACTAAAGAGTAGAATCAAGAATCAAAAGCAAAAATCCGCCTTCGGGCGGATTTTTGCTCACACGCATGATTCATGATTCTTGCTTCCTGATTCTGTTTTTGAGTGGTAGTATTCTTTTTATCTATGCAGGAGTATGATCCTAAAGCGATTGAGCCGAAATGGCAAAAGATATGGGCTGATGACCCCTCGTATGCTCGCGCGGGGGATGGTTCTTCAAAAAAGAAATCATACATCCTTGTTGAGTTTCCATTTCCGTCTGGCGCAGGGCTTCACACCGGACACGTCCGGAGCTACACTGCGCTTGATGCCCTCGTTCGTAAGCGACGTGCACAAGGTGAAAACGTCCTCTATCCAATGGGATGGGATGCATTCGGTTTGCCAACAGAAAGCTATGCTATCAAGACGGGGCGTAATCCGCATGAAGTAACAAAAGAAAATATTGCCGTCTACAAAAAGCAGATGCAGATGCTTGGTATTTCATTTGATTGGTCACGAGAAATAAATACGTCAGATCCTAACTACTACAAATGGACGCAGTGGATATTTTTACAGCTCTACAAAAACGATTTGGCATACAAAACAAGAACTACGATCAACTGGTGTCCAAAAGATAAAATTGGTTTGGCGAATGAAGAGGTGGTTGGTGGATGTTGCGAACGTTGTGGTACACCTGTTGAAAAACGAGAGCGCGAACAGTGGATGCTTGCAATTACGAAGTACGCACAACGTCTGTATGATGATTTGGACATAGTTGATTTTATTCCTGCAGTGACTGCGGGACAAAAGAATTGGATTGCACCAAGTAAGGGAGCGGAAATAGAATTCAAAATAAAAGATCAGGAATCAGGAATTAAGGTATTCACAACACGCCCTGACACACTCTTTGGTGCAACATATCTTGTACTTGCCCCTGAACACGAATTTCTGCAGTCACTAGTCACTAGTCACAAGTCATTAGAAAACAAAGAGGAGGTTGTACGATACGTTGAGCAAACAAAGACAAAGACAGATATTGAACGACAGGCATTAGGCAAAGAAAAAACGGGAGTCAAACTCGAGGGTATTGTTGCAATCAATCCCGCAAACGGTGTTGAAATTCCAATGTTTATTGCTGATTACGTACTTGGTGGCTACGGAACAGGCGCCATCATGGCGGTGCCTGCGCACGACGAACGTGATTTTGATTTCGCGAAGAAATACAATATTCCTGTTGTACAAGTGATTGAAACATCAGAGTCGCTTCCGTATTCTGGAGATGGCACACTCATCAACTCAGGGAAATTTGACGGGCTTTCGACTGAAGAAGCAAAAGAAAAAATAACAAAACATGTGGGGAGTGCAATAACGACAACATATCGTCTCCGCGACTGGGTGTTTTCACGTCAGCGTTATTGGGGCGAACCAATCCCAATGATTTCGTGTGAGAAGTGTGGCTGGGTCCCTGTGCCTGAAGGAGAGCTTCCTGTGGTGTTGCCGCCTGTTGAAAAATATGAACCAACGGATTCAGGTGATTCACCACTTTCACAAATGCATGAGTGGGTGAATACGACATGCCCAAAGTGTGGAGGGAAAGCGAAGCGTGAAACAGATGTGATGCCAAACTGGGCAGGTTCATCGTGGTACTACATTCGTTATACTGATCCAAAAAATAATGAAGCATTAGCAGACAAAAAGAACATGAAGGAGTGGTTGCCAGTTGATCTCTACAACGGCGGTATGGAACACACAACGCTTCACCTGTTGTATTCACGTTTCTGGCACAAATTCTTGTACGACATTGGTGTTGTGCCAACATTGGAACCATACGCACGACGCTTGTCGCACGGATTTGTTTTGGGGGAAGATGGAGAGAAGATGTCGAAGTCATTGGGCAACGTCGTGAACCCTGACGAAGTCGTTGAACGATTTGGTGCTGACGCACTTCGCACCTATGAAATGTTTATGGGTCCGTATGATCAGATGATTGCATGGTCAACGAACGGTCTCGTGGGCATACGCCGTTTTCTTGAACGTGTGTGGAAGCTCTCCGAAAAGGTTGCTGATGATGTTGATGAATCTCTCGACGTAAAACGAGTTTTGCACGCAACAATTAAAAAAGTGAGTGGTGATATTGAGGCAATGAAGTTCAATACTGCGGTCAGCTCGCTCATGATACTTACGAATAGTCTTGAAGAACTGCCATTCGTACCTCGTGAGTGGTACAACACACTCCTCCTCTTACTTGCGCCATTTGCACCGCACATTACCGAAGAGCTCTGGGGGGTGATTGGGAACACAGGGCGGCAACATGAGGCCTCATGGCCGGCTCTGGATGAGGAGGCCCTCAAGGGGGGCTCAGTTATGATTGCCGTTCAGGTCTCCGGTAAGGTCCGTGGCACGGTTGAGGCGTCTCGGGGGGCTTCGGAAGAGGAGGTTTTTGAGGCGGCAAAGGCAATGCCAGCGGTAGCTAAATGGCTAGGAAACAGCTCAGTAAAGCGACGTATTTACATACAGGACAGGATTTTGAACATTATTCCGGAGTAGTAATAATGTTCTACGTTTGGGGGCTGACCCCAAGAGTCGCCCTTGACGGGTAATCCAGTCAATGATACACTGATACGCATATCTAGGGGGTAGAAAGGGCGTTTAACAGCTTAGAACACGTTTGACACCATATGGCAAAAACAGCCGCAAAAACAAAGGCAGTGAGCACACCAAAGGCGTCGATTCACTTCAACCCAAAGCAAGTGACGAAGCGCCTTTTGAGTGTACTCACGGATCGCGCAAAAGATGTTCTCGTGAAGCGCTACGGTCTCAACGACAAGGCAAAGCGCATGACGCTTGAAGCAATTGGTGGTGAGTATAACATCACACGAGAACGTGTTCGTCAGATTGAAAACTACGCCCTCGCAACTATTCGCAAGTCAGACGTATACACAAAAGAGCAAGTAGCATTTAACGAACTCCGCGAAGAAATGCTTTTCTGTGGTGGCATCGTGTCTGAGGAAGCATTTTTGAATCACCTCTCAACTGATCAGAGCACACGCAATCACTTCAATGCACTTCTTGTTATCGGCGAAGCATTTGAAAAACGAAAAGAAGACGAGCACTTTGTGCACCGTTGGCACGTTGATGGTGGTGTTGCAGAAAAGATTGAAGAAGCATTAAAAAAACTATACACGACACTTTCTGACGATGAACTCGTGTCTGAAACAGATATCGTTCAAGGATTTTTGGAACACATCAAGGATCTTGCAGAACACTACCGTAACGAAGAAATGGTAAAGCGCTGGCTCTCGATTTCAAAAATGATTGGTAGCAATCCTCTCGGCGAATGGGGGCCAACCTCATCAGCGAATATCACACCAAAAGGTATCCGCGACTACGCATACCTCGCCATTCGTCAACATGGTTCACCATTGCACTTTACTGAAGTTGCAAAGCGCATTAGCGAACTTTTTGATCGTAAGGCGCACATTGCAACAGCACACAACGAACTTATTAAGGACGGACGATTTGTTCTCGTTGGACGCGGTCTCTACGCCCTCTCTGAATGGGGGTATGTTGAAGGAGTCGTTCGGGACGTTATCAAGAAGGTCTTGAAACAGCACGGTACGCTTGCAAAGGACGAAATTATCGAGAAGGTGTTGAAGGAACGTTACGTGAAGCCAAACACGATTGTGGTAAACCTTCAGGACAGCAAGCACTTCGAAAAGACGTCAGACGGAAAATATACGCTCGCATAGTTTTTTGAAAAGCACGCAAAAATACTCCTGTATTTTTGCTCCGTCCAGTGCCGTCGCACTTTCCGAGGCTTTTCAAAAAACTAAGTTCGCTCCACCGTTTTATACAAGAAAACACCCCGACAAACGTCGGGGTGTTTTGTATCCAAAAAGCTGTATTGGTAAATCAATTTCAACAGGCTATCATAGAACCATGTTCGAATATTTTGGTAGCACGCTTGATACGATTGTCTCTGTCCTCAAACTTGTGTGGCGTTTTGCTCCCCTCTGGCTTCCGCTCGCACTCATCAGTGCGTTTTGGCAGCAGTGGATGGCATATCGCCGCGCACAGTACATACAGAGCAAAGAGCCAGTACTTTTGGAAATTCGTGTACCAAAAGAAGTTTCAAAATCTCCTGCAGCAATGGAATTGGCGCTTGGCGTTTTTTATGCGACTGGTGGAGAGGGAACATGGTACGACAAATATTGGAAAGGGGGAGTACGTCCGTGGTTTTCGCTTGAACTTGTGTCTATTGAGGGACAGGTAAAATTTTTCATTTGGACGTGGAAGGATTCGGTCAAAGGAATTCAAAACAGCCTCTACGCACAGTATCCGACAGTTGAAGTGACCGAGGTGCCTGACTACACACTTGCCTTTATGTATGACAAAAACAAGGCAGATCTCTATGCTGCTGAATTCGCACTTACGAAAATAGATCCCTACCCAATAAAGACATATATTGATTACGGTCTCGATAAAGATCCCAAAGAAGAATTTAAAATTGATCCGATTACACAGGTCCTTGAATACTTGGGTGGACTCGGCAAAGGCGAACAGGCATGGATCCAAATTCTTCTTCGTGCACATAAAAAAGAAGACCCAAAAAACGTATCGCTTCTTTCTCAATTTACAAAACCTGAAGATGTCTTTGATGTAGGAAAGAAAGTAAAAGAATGGCGTGAACCAACGGATAAGTGGAAGGACGATGTAAAAACTGAAATCGCATCGATCATCAAGAAGCGAAAAATTCGAGGTGAAGATCCCGAAGACAATAAAATAAACCTAACACCAGTGGAGAAAGACACGATTGAGGCACTTGAACGAAGCACCAGCAAAACTGGATATGACGTAGGTATTCGTGCGCTCTATCTTGCTGAGAAAGAATACTTCAATAATGGGCACAAAGGGGCGCTTAACGGTGTGTTGGCACAGTACAGCTCGGGCTATTTGAATGGTTTTAAGAAAGCTTTTGGAACCAGCCATGACTATTGGTTTCAAGATCCTTTTGGAAAAAAGCTTCCAAAGATGAAAAAGAATATGTTTGAAGCATATCGTTTGCGCGGATATTTCCACGCACCGCACAGTGGCATCAGCACGCAATTCCTTTTTAAGGAAAAATATAAAAGAAAACCTTTTATACTCAACTCTGAAGAGTTGGCGACGATTTTCCACTTCCCAGGTGGCGTGTCTGAAACACCAACACTGGGCCGCATTGAATCACGTAAGAGTGAACCACCAATAAATCTTCCTAGCTAGTCATGCTGTCACGCCGAACGATTATAATCAGTGCCGCTACCTGCCTTCTCATTCTTTTGATTGTGTTTTTACAGACACCACCCTCGGCCGTAGCCCCGGCATGGGCGAGGCGTGGAGGCGAGTACCCAACGTACGCGCATATTCCAGATGGGGCAACACTTCATGAGACAGCAGATATCCTTGAGGCAAAAAACCTTATTGCATCAGAATTCTTTTTTAAAGTGTTTGCTGTACTCACGGGCGGCGGCACTGGCGTGAAGGCAGGGGAATACTACTTTGAAGGCGCACCGCGCTTATTTGTGACTGCGTGGCGTATGACGCATGCAGATTTTCGTGTGAAGCCTTTGCGTGTGCTTATTCCTGAAGGAACATCAGTGCATGAGATGGCAGATATTTTTGCAACAACCTTGCCAGCATTTTCTAAAGAAGCGTTTATCAGAGGAGCGGAGTCACGTGAAGGATATCTTTTTCCTGATACATATTTCTTTCCACCAAATGCGACAGCAACACGTATCATTCAAACGTTAGAAGATACGTTCAATGAAAAGATTACAACACTAACTTCATCAATTGCATCTTCTAGTCGAACACTCTCTGACATTGTCATCATGGCATCAATTCTTGAAGAGGAAGCGAAGACGTTTGAGGATAGGCAAATTGTTTCAGGTATTTTATGGAAACGTCTCGACGACGATATGGCACTGCAAGTAGATGCGCCGTTTGTCTATCTCTTAGGAAAAGGTTCAGCAGACCTCACTCTTGAAGACCTTAAAGTTGATTCACCCTACAACACGTACGTCTATCGTGGTTTGACGCCAACACCGATTACGAACCCTGGCCTCGATTCACTTCGCGCCGCCGCAGAACCTGTTACATCTGACTACTACTTCTATCTCTCTGACAAGTCGGGCAAAATCTACTACGCAAAGACGTTTGAGGAGCATAAACAGAACAAGGAATTGTATCTTCGGTAAAGGGGTTTAGAGTCACGATTTTTGGTATACTCTCTCTACATGATTATTACGTACAACACACTCGAATCGTTCAAAGTACAGTTCGGCGACACCGTTCTTGCCTTTAATCCTGTCTCCAAGAAATCAAAACTTCCTGCGTCGAGCTTTGGAGCTGACATCGCGCTTGTAACACTAGACCACCCTGACATGAATGGTGTTGAAACAGTCTCACGTGGCGATAAAGAGCCATTTGTTATACAAGGTCCTGGTGAATACGAATTTGCAGAAGTATATGTGCGCGGTTTTGCATCAGAATCAGTCTATGGTGGGGAAGAGAAAATCAATACGGTGTATGTTGTGACGCTTGAAGAAATGCGTTTGTGTTTCCTCGGTGCGCTTTCAAATCCACAACTCTCACCTGAAACACTCGAAGAAATTGGCGACATCGATATTCTCTTCCTTCCTGTCGGTAATGAAGACGTGCTTACACCCACGCAGGCAGGCAAGATTGCTGTGTCATTCGAACCGCACCTCATTATTCCGATGCACTATACGAAAGAAACTTTGAAAGCATTTTTGAAAGAAGAAGGGGAGTCAGATATAAAGCCAGTTGATAAACTTACGATTAGAAAGAAGGATGTTATAGATAAAGAAGGCGACATTGTCGTTCTCGATCCCGTCGCCGCATAACGCGATGCTATTTCAAACTCTTCGAAAGATACATGAACGCCCACTCCATGAACGCCGCCGAATTGCGTTTCTGACTGCGTTGTCTCTGACATTTTTTGTTGCACTTTTGTGGTTTGTGACACTTGCTGTGCGTTCAGATAGAGAACCTACACAACCGACACAACCGACAACACAGAGCCCATTTGAGAGTCTACGTAAGGGCTTCGGGGAGGGTTTTGAGGCACTCAAGAATCTCTTCCCAAACTAGCCTTGGAGGCTTAGCCTCCAAGGCGAGGTTAATCCTCCAAAACAGGTGGAAAACACTGGATTTTCCTACATTTTTTGATATAATAGAGGAGTATGGCGCGAACAAAAGAAGCCACAAATGAACCTACACCAGAGGCACCACGTGCCTCTGGTATTGTGTCGCGCAACGTCTCAACCGAGATGCGTGAATCGTACCTCGACTACGCGATGTCAGTTATCACATCGCGTGCTCTGCCTGACGTACGTGACGGTTTGAAACCAGTACATCGTCGTATTCTCTACGCGATGCACAACATCAATCTCACTGCGTCTTCAAAACCACGCAAGTCAGCGACTGTTGTCGGTGATGTGCTTGGTAAATACCACCCGCACGGTGACGCATCTGTGTACGATGCGATGGTTGGTATGGCGCAGACATTTTCATATCGATATCCATGGGTGATTGGTCAAGGAAACTTCGGTTCAATCGATGGTGATCCACCAGCGGCAATGCGTTACACCGAAGCTCGCATGTCACGCTTGGCCGCAGAGCTTCTTCGTGATCTTGAAAAAGATACGGTTCTATGGCGTCCGAACTACGATGGTCGTCTCAAAGAACCAACCGTCTTTCCTGCAGCAGTCCCCGGACTTCTTTTGAACGGCACACTCGGTATCGCAGTTGGTATGGCGACAAACATTCCACCACACAACTTGCGCGAAGTGATTAATGCGACAAAAGTGTTGATTGAAAATCCTGAAGCAACAACAGACGAACTTTTGGAACACGTAAAGGGCCCAGACTTCCCAACGGGGGGAGTTATTTTCGGTGAAAAAGATATCAAGCATGCGTACGCGACAGGAAAGGGAGGTATTGTGACACGCGGTGAAGCAGAAATCGTTGAAGGGAAGAAAGGACAATTCCAAATCATCATTTCATCAATCCCATATCGTGTGAACAAAGCAGATCTCATCATGAAGATTGCCGATTTGGTGCACGAGAAAAAAATCGACGGTATTCGAGACATTCGCGATGAATCAGCAAAGGATCTTCGTATTGCGATTGATCTCAAAACTGGTGGGCATCCACAGAAAGTACTCAACTATCTGTATCGTCACACGCAACTTGAAGAAACATTTCACACAAACACCGTATGTCTCGTTGACGGCATTCCACTCACACTTTCACTGAAGAGTATTTTGGAAGAGTTTATCAAGCACCGCATGGTTGTTATCAAGCGACGTACGGAGTTTGATCTTCGCGAAGCAGAAGCACGTGAACACATCTTGCTTGGTTTGAGCAAGGCGCTTGACCATATTGATAAGGTGATTGTGACAATTAAGAAATCGGATGATGGTGCGACGGCAAAGTTGGCGCTCATGAAAACATTTGGATTTTCTGAACGTCAGGCAATCGCGATTCTTGAAATGAAGTTGCAACGCCTCGCCGGGCTTGAGAGAAAGAAGATTGAGGATGAACTCAATGCGATTCAGAAACTCATTGGTGAACTCAAGACACTCTTGAAGAGCGAGAAGAAAATGCGCGACACGATTAAAGAAGAACTCACCGAGATCGCTCTGAAGTATGGTGACGATCGTCGTACAAAAGTGGTGAAGGGTGGTGTAAAAATGCTTTCAGTTGAGGATCTTATTCCTGACGAGGAGAACGTGCTTGTGTACACTGCCGGTGGCTACATTAAGCGAACAAACCCAACGGAATACAAAACACAGAAGCGTGGCGGTATTGGTGTGATTGATTTGAATACAAAAGAGGAAGACTTCGTCACAACGTTTTTGAGCTGCTCTACACACAGCGATCTTCTCTTTTTCACGGATCGCGGAAAGGTGTACCAATTGAAGATGCATGAATTGCCAGAAGGCAAGCGCGCAACAAAAGGAAAATCAATCATGAACTTCCTCTCCCTATCTGATGGAGAACGTGTGACATCAGTGTTGGCATTGTCGAAAGACGCAAAAGCAAAACAGGGGAGTGTGCTTATGGTGACGAAGATGGGCGTTGCAAAGAAAGTTGCATCAGAAAGTTTCTATGACGTACGCCAGAGCGGTATTATTGCGATCTCACTCGACTCAGGCGACGAACTCATTTCAAGCGCATTTGTGTCAGAAGGCGACGAAATAATTCTTGCAACAAGCGAAGGACAGTCAATTCGTTTCAAAGAATCTGATGTTCGTCAGATGGGACGTACTGCTGGAGGTGTGCGTGGTGTTGATATGGATAAGGGCGATCATGTTGTTGGTGCAGGTGTTGTCGGTAAGAATGACAACAACGATGCTCTCCTTATTCTCATGTCAAACGGCTATGGTAAACGAACTCCTGTTGGTGAATACAAAGTACAGAAGCGCGGTGGTGGAGGTGTCAAGACGGCGAACGTAACACCAAAGACAGGTAAAGTGATTGCCGCACAGATTGTGTCATCGGACGTTGTTGAGGAATTGGTGGTTATTTCACAAAAAGGACAGGTTATCCGTGTTGCATTGAAGGAAATCCCTCAACTCGGACGCGTTACACAAGGTGTACGCATCATGAAAATGCGTGAAGGGGACACGATTGCATCACTTGTTTGCTTGTAAGCAAACGAAAACAGATAACAGAGAACAAAAAACAGAGGGCCACAATACAAGTGTTTCCTCTGTTTTTTGTTCTCTGTTCTTTTATAGTACACTAGAAGTATATGTTCGCTCGTCCTGACAAAATAATTTCACAGTTTAAATTAGGTGCTGGTATGAAGGTTGCTGATCTTGGTGTTGGCGCGGGGGCACACGCCTTGGAGGCGCTTAAAGAGGTTGGGGATAATGGAGCCGTCTATGCGATCGACGTGCAGAAAGATCTTTTGGCGAAGGTAAAGAAAGAGGCACATGCAAAGGGTTTCAAAAATCTCCACGTTATTTGGAGTGATTTGGAGAGCGATCATGCAACAACACTTGCCGACGGCTTTTTGGACGCAGCTATTGTCTCTAATGTGTTGTTTCAGATAGAAGCGCGCGATCGATTTGCACAAGAGGTCGCGCGCATTTTGCGTCCGGGCGGCAAAGTACTTATCGTCGATTGGACAGACTCGTTTGGCGGCATGGGGCCGCACACCGATGCTGTGTTTGGTAAAAATGCCGCCCGGACGCTGTTTGAACAAGCAGGATTGGAGTTTGAGCAAGATGTGGATGCCGGGTCACACCATTACGGTATGATTTTAAGAAAAAAGAAGTAAAATAAAGTAAAAGATAATGAGTAATAAATAAGAAAGAAAAGAACCAAATTAAATCTGCAACTCTGCACCTTACTTCTTACTAATTACTTCTTACTTCCTTAATTAAAATGAAAACATTTCAAGCAGTACTTCTCGCAATATTTGGGTTCTTTATCGTCATGGGTGTTGCCGCAATTGCAACATTCGGAAAATTTGGAGGCAGTGGAGGAGACGCTGTGCCCGCAGCGGGCACAATTTGGGGAACGCTCGACACAGCGCTTGTTGGAGACATTTTGACGCTCTACAACCAAGACACCGACAACTCACTTTCCGCAGTTACCTACAAAGAATTCTCACCTGATACATTCGATACCGAACTTATTGAAGCCTTGGCGGCACAACGTGGGCCTGATGCAATCATTTTGCCGCATGAATATATCATGCGCTACGAAGATAAGATTTACACCGTACCCTTTACATCAATGACGGAACGCACCTTCCGCGACACATTCGCCGAAGGATCAGAAATTTATCTCACCGATGAGGGTGTTTTGGCACTTCCAATTCTTGTCGATCCTCTTGTCATGTATTGGAACCGCTCACTCTTTAATGCAGCAAGCTTAGCCCTTCCGCCAAAAGCGTGGGACGAACTTGTCGATCTTTCAACAAAACTTACAAAAACGGATCCATCATTTAGTGTTTTGCAAAGCACAATTGCACTCGGTGGGTATGAAAACGTAACGAATGCAAAAGAAATTCTTGCAACACTCGTTATGCAAGCGGGGAATCCAATCACGACACGTATTCCGACACAAGGTGTGGAATCAATTCTTTCTGACAGGCTTGGATTTGCGGAGGCGCCCGCGGATTCAGCAATTCGTTTTTACACCGAGTTCGCAAATCCGGTGAAGCTGGTCTATTCATGGAATCGTGCATTACCTGCATCGCTCGATATGTTTTTGCGAGGTGATCTTGCACTCTACCTTGGTTTTGCAAGTGAGCTTCTTGATATTCAGGAAAAAAATCCGAACCTCAATTTCGATGTTGCGCGTGTACCACAAGTATCTGATGGCCCGACAAAATCTACATTCGGAAAATTCTACGGTATTGCGCTCATGAAGCAATCTGACAACGTCGGCGGGGCATTCCAAGCAGCATTTGCACTCTCGGGTGCACAAGCTGGTCAATTGTGGTCGGACAAGTTTTTACTTTCTCCTGTTCGCCGAGACCTCTTGGCACAAAAACCAACCGATGCGTTCAAATCAATCTTTTACACAGAAGCACTTATTGCACATGGATTTCTTGATCCAAGCCCAACGGAGACAGATGGCATTTTGGGAACGATGATTTCTGACATCGCATCAGGCCGCCGTGGAGTGAGCCAAGCGGTAGGAGAAGCGGATACACGCCTGCAAAACCTCATAGACTAGAACTGGGGAGGCGATACAATAGATATATGAAACAAACGGCAGGCAAACGATGGGGAGTGTACGCAAGCGTTGCCGTTTTTATGCTTCTTTTGGTACCGATCCTTGTTGGGGCAGCAGAGCCGGAAGGTCTTGTTCCCTGTGACGGTTTGGACTGTAATTTTGCGAGTCTCGTTCAACTTGTTGACGGTCTCATTGATTTTCTCCTCTTTAAGATCTCAATTCCCTTGGTGACAATTCTTTTCTTGTGGGCTGGGTTTTTGCTTATTACAGCGGGAGGCAATCCTGGAAGGATGGAACAAGCAAAAAGCATCTTTAAAAATGCAGGTATTGGCTTTATAATAGCTTTGTCAGCTTGGCTTATCGTGAATCTTATTGTTACAACATTTGTTAAGTCTGGATACGGAGGATATGGAAACGCATTTTAAAAAACTTTATATAGCATTATTTTTTGGACTATTTATTTCGGTATCTTTTGCCTTTGCGCAAGGAACACCTAATCCGGGCCCTGTTCAAATTGTTAACCCACTTAAATTTGATTCAATTCAAGAAGTTGTTGTCGAAGCCGCAAAAGCTGCAACGACGATTGGATTTTATGTCGCTGTTTTTTTCATCATTTACTCCGGATTTTTGTTTGTGAAGGCACGTGGTAATGAGGAGGCGTTGAAAAGCGCAAAGAAAACTCTTTTGTATACACTTATCGGCACAGCGGTACTTCTTGGGGCGACGGTGCTTGCGAACGTCATCAAAGGAACACTTGACCAGATACGAGCAGGAACAAACTCAGCAGAAATAATTCATTTTGGATAATATGAAAAAATCAGCTTTTATTCTTTCCTTGATTGTTCCAAGTCTTGCCTTTGCCGCACCTGCAAATCTTACAGAACTTATTAATGACGCGATCGGCCTTATCAACCCACTTATTGTGCTGGCGAGCGCTTTGGCAGTTCTTGCGTTCGTATGGGGAATCGTAAAGTACATTGCATCAGCGGGGGATGGAAAAGCGAAGGATGACGGCCGAAAAATAATGGTATACGGTATTATCGGTTTGTTCGTTCTTTTCTCTTTCTGGGGTATCGTTCAGTTTATCAAGACCGATATCTTCGGTTGAAATTAATTAATATTATTTTATGAAAAAATTATTGTTTATATCTGGGCTTCTTGCTCTTCCGGTTCTTGTGTTGGCGCAAGGAGGAGGTAATCTTTCAAATACAAAGCTCCTTTTAACCAGTTTTCGACAAGTTATCACTACACTGACAATCATTGCAGCTTCACTTGCACTTCTTGTTTTTATTTGGGGTCTTGTAAAATACATTGCGAATGCGGAAGACGAAGGTGCGAAAGAAGGAGGGCGTCGACTTATGGTACAAGGTGCGATTGCACTCTTTGTACTTTTTGCAATTTTCGGAATTATACGCTGGATTGGAATAGAGGTTGGTATAACACCGGGAACACCTCCAATTCTTCCACCAATAGTAATACCACCTCCAACACCATAGTTTCCCCATCTGTGTATAGCGTCCTTGCTCACACACAGGGCAGGGTATAATGGATACATAGCTTTCTTTCGAAGGCCTATAGGTTTAAAAACTAGATATTTACACGTATGAAAAGAATTGGTCTTATCGCGCTTGCGGCTGCGGCATTTGTGCCAGCATTTGCACACGCACAGTTGGGTAATGTGGAGAACATTGTTGAAGCGATCGGCCGGTTGGTTGATCTTGCAACACCTATCGTTGTCGGTATCGCTCTCCTTGTTTTCTTCTGGGGTTTGGTGAAGTTTATCTTCGCTTCAGGTAGTGACGAAGCAAAAGAACAAGGTAAAAACCTCATGATCGGAGGTATCATTGCACTCTTCGTTATCGTTTCTATCGTTGGTATCATCCGATGGATTGGTGACGCGGTTGGTGTTGATCAAGGTGGGTCACTACCAGTTCCTGGTGTTGAAGGAAACTAACTATATTTCAGTTCATGGAGCCAATGACCGTTAATGGACTTTTGACGCGACTGTATGATGTCATCGTGCGTCCGGTCATCATGTTGCTTTTTGCTGTTGCATTTCTCCTCTTCATTTACGGAATATTCCAGTTCATAAAGAATGTTGATGACGAAGGTGAGCGTGCAACAGGGAAGAGGAATATGCTTTATGGAATCATTGGCATGGTCATCATGGTGTCAGTGTTTGGCATCATCCGTATCATTCATGGGACTATAGGAAGTAACGAGCCTCTACCTTCAATAAACGAACAGATAGAGCCGCAAGTTGAAGGCGGAATCTAAAAACAAAAACTTGCCGGCTAAAACAAAAACCACCTACTGGTGGTTTTTGTTCGCCCGACACCACTATGGTGGTGTGTAGGGGGTGTTTTGTTATGTATAAAAAAGAAAAGAGGCGACGCTTGTGGCGTCGCCTCTGGAATTTCAACCTTGAGTCTAACAGGAAATTGTGAACACTTGCGGGATTTTACCCGACTCGGCCTCTTCCTTGCTGTCCCCGCCGATGACGAGCCGGCGAGACTCGTCGACCATGTCGATCGAAACCTCGCCAGACTCCTTCGGAAACTGCTGTCGGTAGTATGCGTTGTTGTGCTTGTCCCGGACCATACACGTCTTCGTGTTGAAGTCACGGTTTTTGATCACGATTACATCCCAGCCAGCAGAATCTCCGACGAGTGTAGGGAAGGTGTCCTTCCAGAAGTTATTCAACTGCTGGTTGGAGAGGGGCTCGGGCTTGCGTCGGTCATAGAAACAGACCTTCCACGCCTCTCCATCGTCCGGCTTGAGGAACTTCGCGTCGTGGTTAGCGACGTGCTTCCCGCCGTACTCCGAGAGGTCGTATGTGCACGGCCAATCCGTTCTGCGAGCTTTGCGTGTCGCTTCTTCAGCAGCACGCTTGTCCTTCTCCCAACGAGCGATATTCTCGTCGGTGGGACGAATGCTCCAGATGCCCGCAGCCGTAGCTACGATGACATCCTTGAAGAAGAAGATCACGAACACAAGCAGAGCAAGTTTGAGGAAGCCTTTGAAGCTGAACCTCTCACCCACAGAACCCGGAAGTGAAAACTTCTTGAGGCGAACCCCTTTCCGATATAGGAGCACGGAAAGTAGAACCACACAGAGTGCAACAAGCACTCCAAGGATCCACCACCGATACTCCCTCAAAGAAAGGCTCTCTCCGAAGAGCCCCTGTGCGCGTGCTATGAGAAGCACTACGATGACCGCAGTGATTTTCAGCACGAACTTAAAGGCAGTCACAACCATCAGTCGATGTTTCAGGTAGTGTGCCTTGATAGGTACGATACCTCTCGTGATGAGAAGGACACTGAATTGGTTCAGTCGAAGCTTGAGCCTCGGCCAAACCACGACGCGAAGGTGAGAACCAACACGTCGTCGCTGAACCGTGACGAAGGTTGCGAATGAACGAAACCTCCGACGAAGCCTGATATCGCACTTGCGTGCGAAACGCTTCGCACGAAACAAAAATCGCTTCATCATGAGGGAGTCTCCTTGGGTTTGTTCTTGGACGAAGGGGAAGGGGAAGTGGGATTGCCAACAGAAACTGTCGGAACCACACCGCCACCTTGCACCCACGTCTGAAGGTTTGGAACATTCTCTGTCGAACGGATGGTCGCGTAACTACGCATCGCTTCGTTGGGATCAACCCCAACCTCGACGAGTGCTTTGACGTTCGACGAGAGCTCGGTGGCTTTTGCATTGGCTTCGATCACTCGAGCTTCAGCTTGACCCGTTGCTCTTGTGATAGTTGCCTTTGCTTGGAGCTCGGCAACTTTCTGAGCCTGTGCGGCCTTGAGAGCCTCGGGATCAGCATCTGCTTGGTCGAACTCGTATACAAACGTCTCGACAAGTCGAACGCCGTATACGTTTTCGATTTTCTCGGTTGCGACCTTACTTCTGCGGCCTGTATTTACATACTCACAAACATCTTGTGCGAACTTACTCCCACGTCCTTTCTTCAGGTTCGTGAACTGGACGATGTCTTTGGTCTTGGCATTGTCAGCATATCCAGAAAGGATTGCTGGTCCCAAGATCTTGACGAAGTCAGCATTGTACACGAAGACTGCAAGACGCGGGTTGACGATCTCCATGAGAGCGAACACAACGACGTCTACCTTGAACTGCCCCTTGAGCTCGACCCCCTTCAAAAAGAAGTATGATCGGATCATGAGACCAAGTCGGTCGGTGTTGTCGTGTGGCTTGGTCTGCACCCACTCGTGGAGTTTCTTTTGACCCTGTTCGGTTTCCGTAATGAGAATGTTCGTAGTCAAAGAAAACCGATGCAGACGCCGAAGAGGCCACATCCAACTGATCCAGTGAAAACCGAATACACGAAGAGGAGACAAAGACAGTGGATTGAATCCAGTTTCGATGACTTCTTCTTCGACTCCAGTTGCTGGATCAAACTTCCTGACCATCGTCTTGTTCTTGATGTTGAGGATTGTACGGACGTAATCCTCACCAGCTTTTACGAACTTCATAGAGCCCTCGGGAACCTCGGTCATGAACCAGCCGAGTTTTCCGGCAAGGATGACGAGGATTACGAAAAGCACTACGATTGCGAACCAGATGAGCATTTTTGTATCTCCTTTCCCAATAGGGAAGTTTGTTTTGACTCTAGGTTGACGAAGAACTTTAGGGAACACACGTTCCCAACTCTGCCGACGATTATAGCACTTTCACCCAAAAAGTCAAGCTATATGGCCAAAAATAAAGGCTTAACAGGGGCTTGAAAGGGAAGAGGACTCTCCTTCGCCTCTCACCTCGCCGTCGCTCGGTTCGGGCTAGGCACGGACTCGCGGTTGCAGAAGCTTCTGCAACACCGCTCCGTCCTTCGAGTCCTCTCTCGTTTTCGTCAGCACATACAAAAACAACGCCAATAAACTGGCGTTGTTTTTGTATGTGTGGGCGAGAGAGGACTCGAACCTCCAAGGATTGCTCCACCAGCTCCTAAGGCTGGCGCGTCTACCAATTTCGCCACTCGCCCGAACGTGAGCAGGCGACTAAAACTCACTTGTCCACCCGGTATAGGATACCGAGTGTCCGCGCTCGCCGTTTCCGATAAGCAAGCTCATCGATACCGGCTCACTTGTCCACCCGGTAAGCTTTGTCGCGTCAGAACGCGAATCAGGCAAAGCTTGCCGGAGTAGAATGTGCTCCGCACACTCTAATATGCAGGACTTTCTTTGAAAGTCCACCCGGTAGGAGTCGAACCTACAACCAACTCCTTAAGAGGGAGCTGCTCTACCATTGAGCTACGGATGGGTGTTTGTATCCTACTAAAATAACGCTCTATTCGCAATTTATATTTTAAGAGAGGGGCTCAGACCAAGAGCTCATTCGTCGCCGTCGCTCCTCATTCCTCTCAGTCCTGCTCATGCGACCTTGTCTGCTGACAAGGCGCCCGCACTCGCCTTCGATCCCCTCTCCCAGCAAAAATAGTAATCGACGAACACATGTGTTCGTCTCAACAATTTTAGTGCTGGGAGAGGGGATCGAACCCTCACGTCCTTGCGGACAACAGATCTTAAGTCTGTCGCGTATACCATTTCGCCACCCCAGCTTGCTTCCCAAAATACCAAAATAGAGATACTCTGTACACAATCATGGCACGGTGGTGAAGTGGTAACACTACGGTCTGCAAAACCGTCATGCGCGGGTTCGATTCCCGCCCGTGCCTCAATGTTGTGACAATGCTTCGATTTCTTGTCGGTTTTTTTCACCAACATCAAACACAAAATCAAATGTTGGAACTGAACGTCCGCGCGTATGTGTTTTTACGAATTCACGGAACTCACTTCGTTTACGTTTCAAAAAGTCGAGGGCCTCAGGAACGCGTGTGTCAGGGAGTACAGTGATGTAGACATCAGCACGTTTGCTGTCCGTTGACGACATCACGCGCGTGACGGTAATAAGTGATTCGCGGTTTGATTCTCGATTGATAAACTCTGCAGCAAGATGCGCAAATGTTTCTTCTCGTGTTCCTTCGTGCATATTATTGCTCAATGTGAGTAAATGCTGACAACTCATCTCCGACCGCAACTTCAACACTGCTATCAATCTTTGCACCGAATTCAGAACCTTGCTCAACTTCTTTTACATTATTTCGATTTTTCTGGAGCTCAATAATTTTTCCGTGACCAATTGGCTCCCCTCGGCGGAGAATGGTTACGGTATCACCAAGTCCGATCGCACCATCATCAACACGCGCACCGATCACTTGCTTCGTACGTAACTTACTAAAGATACGCAAGAGTTTTGCTTTGCCATGCACCACTTCTTCCATTTGTTTTGGACGGCGAGTTTGCATGAGCTCGGTGAGCCATTCACCAAGTTTGTAGATGATTGTTTCTGTGTGAATTTCAATGCCTGCACGTTCCGCTTGTTCTCGCGTGCTGTCTTCAATTGATGTGTTGAAGCCAAGAATAACGGTTCGCGCATCACCACCAGCGCGTTTAATATCATTTTCGCCAATCGCACCCACATCAGCACTGATGATTTTAATAGTGAGTCGATCATCTTTAATTTTATTGATTTCGTGTCGAAGAGCATCGAGAGAACCCATTACGTCTGCTTTGATGATGATAGGGAGGATTGCCATGTCTGCATCTTCAGATGCGGCAGTTTGTGCAACAGGGGAGATGCGGTGTTCGTCCGCATAGCTTTCAGCGTCTTTCTTCTTTTCAAACGAGACAACAATCTCACCAACTGAAGGCAATGCACTCCAGCCGACCACCGTCACCGGCGCACACATGGTTGCAGTCTTAAGTTGAACACCTGTGTGATCGAGAATACTGCGTACAGGAGCGTACGCACCGCTTGAAGCAACTGCCATACCAACATCGAGCGTTCCTTCACGAATAATGAATGTTGCAGAGATACCACGCTTCGGATCGCGATGTGATTCGACAATGATACCTTCGGCAAGCTTTTTCGCTTCACCTGTGTATTGATTCACCTCGGCCAAGAGCAACACCATATCAAGGAGTTCAGGAACGCCTTCACCAGTTTTTGCACTTATCGGAACGAAGGGAACAGTACCGCCACGTCCTTCAACGTAGATTTCATTTTCAAGAAGCGTGCCGAGTGTTCGTTCAACATTTGCCGCAGGCAAATCGATTTTATTGATTGCAACGATGTAGGGAATGTTTGACGCAATGATTGCAGAAAGGGCGTCTTTTGTTTGTGCCTTCACACCGTCTTCTGCGGATACAACAAGAACTGCAATATCAGCCAAAGCGGCGCCACGCTTTCGTTGTGCGCCGAATGCTTCGTGGCCAGGTGTGTCGATGAACGTTATTTTCTGGTCTTTTTTTGACGAATCTTTATGAACAACTTCGTAGGCAGCTGTGTGTTGGGTAATACCACCCGCTTCACCCGCGACGATGTTTGATTTGCGAACGTAATCAAGGAGGCTGGACTTACCGTGGTCAACGTGACCAAGCACGACAAGGACAGGTGGGCGCGACGATTTTTCGTGAGACGTTGTCATATGGTGTATATCCGACCGTTGCCGAGGTCATAGGACTCTTACTATACAATAAAATATCAAAAATACCAAGTGCGGGGCTGAGTGTTTCGCATTACAATGCGTGTATGAAAGAGCGACCAGTCATCTATCTCGACTACGCTTCGGGAACACCACTGCATGGAGATGTTGATGCGGCAATGCAGCCTTTTTTCCGTGAACGATTTGCGAACCCCCGTGCGCTCCATCGTGACGGTGTTGCAAACAAAGAAGTGATTGAAGAAGCGCGCGCTTCAATTGGAAAACTTTTGAACGCGTCTCAAGACGAACTGTATTTCACATCGGGCGGCACAGACGCAAACATGCGGGCATTGTGGGGTGTTGTAAACGCTCTTCAGGACTCTGGCCGCGAACTTTCAAACATGCATGTTGTTGTCTCGATGTTGGAGCATTCATCAGTGCGCGCATGTGCAGAAATGTTCGCGCGACGCGGACTCTCTGTTTCTTTTGCACCAGTTACCACAGAAGGTGTTGTTGATGTAACAAAACTACAAGAACTTATTCAAGACAACACCGTGCTTGTCTCGGTGATGTTGGTGAATAATGAAATCGGTACGGTACAACCAATTGAAGAGATTGCAAAAATCATTCGAGAAAAACGGAAAACAAGCCACGGACAGACACCACTTCTGCACACCGACGCAACACAGGCGCCATTGACGATACGTCTCGATATGAAAAAGCTCGGCGCGGATCTTGTAACGCTAGATGCATACAAGATGTACGGTCCTGCTGGTTCAGGACTACTCTTTGTTCGTACTGGTGTGCCCTATGTGGGGCTCTGTGGCGTGCTTCATGGGCGTTCTGGTTATGAAGGTGCAACACCAAACACAGGAGCAATTGTTGGCTTAGAAAAAGCGTTAACACTCGCACAGAAACGTTACGAAGAAACAGCGTTGCATTTCAATGCACTCTCGACATATTTGATTAAAAGAATTCACGAACGATTTTCTGAGTGTATTGTGAATGGAGAAAAAACAGAATGCGCAGGGGGAATTGTTAACGTAACATTTCCAGGATCTGAAGGAGAATTTCTTGTTGCACAGCTGAGTGAACACGGTATTGCTGCATCTGCGAAGAGTGCATGTCTTTCAGGTGGGGGAGAAGGTTCATATGTCATCGCTGCATTTGATCGCGAGCATGCAAATAATACGATTCGTTTTTCATTTGGATACAGCACAACACGTGAAGATATTGACGTACTTATGAGCGTCTTGTCTGACATCATTTCATAACGTACTTGTGGTATACTAGCATTCTATGGAACTTGAGAAGCTCACTCCTAATCAAGCAATTCTTCTTACACTTCTTATCTCGTTTGTCACCTCAGTTGCGACGGGCATTGTTACCGTGTCGTTGATAGAAAAAGCGCCCGCAGACATCACACGTGTCATCAGCCGCATCATTGAACAACCAATCGAAACGATTATTCAAGGTTCTGCTACAGAACAGGAGACGACGGTCATTGTGCGTGAAGGTGAGCTTATTTCTCAAGCTATCGAAAAGGCATTGCCATCAATTGTGCGTGTGTATCGTGTTCAGAGTAACGACATAAAACAATTTGTAGCGCTTGGTATTATCACGGACACACAAGGCACCGTGATGACGGCGAACGCGCTCAATGAGCGAAACCGATATGTCGTTGTTCTCAACGATACTCGAGAAATTTCTGCAACCGTGCTCGCGTCACAAAACGATGGTCAGGGCACCTTGAAAATGCAGTCACGCGAAGACTTAGATGTTGCGACACTTTTACCCGCATCATTCTCAGCTTTTACAACGCTTGTGTTGGGAGAAACAGTCATTGCAGTCGGTGGGGGGGCCTCATTAACGGTATCTGCAGGCATTGTTGCTGAACTTATACCTGAAACGGAGGGAGGACCACTGGTTCGTGCGGGAGTGTCGGGAGGGAGTTTAGTACCAGGGAGCCCACTTGTTGATATAGAAGGCAGGGTGGTGGGACTCATTGCAAACGGTAGCGATATGACGTTTGCGCCGATCGTTCAGTAAGGATTGACCGAAGCCGATTAATGTAGTATATTTTTAGAAGCGTATATTCACCAATATGCCTCCATTTAAAAACTTCACTACAAAGGCCAAAGAGGCCATCAAAAAAGCTCATGAACTCGCTATAGAGCGTGGTCAGAGCAATGTAAACGTCGTACACCTCGTCACGGCGTTGATTTTGCAGGAAGAATCAATGGTTGCGTCTATTTTGGACAAACTCGAAGTCGATACGATTTCTCTTACCGACGCACTCCTTGAAGCAATTGAGGCACCTGAAAACGGTCCCATGATTGCACCGTCATACCAAATGTATTTGACGCAGGAATTGGCGAAGTCTCTTGAAGCATCAGCACAAGTTGCGTCGTCATTCTCTGACCAGTTTATTTCAACCGAGCACCTCTTTATTGCTGCACTTGAAGCGTCTGATGACGTACGTGATGTGTTGTCACGATTTAAGATTGAAAAAGAAAACGTCACACGCATCTTGAAAGAGTTGCGCGAAAAGCACGCGACACACGAAGCACATGGTACGACAAAGAAGCCGCGCGCACTTGCACGCTACACACGAAGTCTCACACACCTCGCAAAAGAAAATAAACTCGATCCCGTAATTGGTCGCGATAAAGAAATCAATCGCATCATTCAAATTCTTTCTCGTCGCACAAAAAACAATCCTATTTTGATTGGTGAAGCTGGCGTCGGAAAAACTGCAGTCGTCGAAGGGCTTGCACAGCGTATCGCATCAGGCGATATCCCTGAATCACTCAAAGACAGAGATCTCGTTTCACTCGATTTGGGTTCGTTGATTGCCGGAACAAAATATCGTGGAGAATTTGAAGAACGTTTGAAAGCGATTGTGAAGGAAATCGAAAAAGCAGATGGCAAAATTGTTCTCTTCATTGATGAGATTCATACGATCGTTGGTGCGGGCGCCGCAGACGGCGCAATGGATGCGTCAAACATGTTGAAGCCCGCACTCGCTCGCGGCGAGCTTCGCGCGATTGGTGCAACAACGCTTAAAGAATTCCAGCGTCACATTGAAAAAGATCCCGCACTCACACGTCGCTTCCAACCGGTCTATATCAACGAGCCATCGATTGAGGATACCGTTGCTATTTTGCGAGGTCTCAAAGAAAAGTATGAGTTGTACCACGGTGTCAAAATCACTGATGATGCACTCATTGCCGCAGCAAACCTTTCAAGCCGCTACATCAGTGAGCGATTTTTGCCTGACAAAGCCGTCGATCTTATCGACGAAGCATCATCAGCACTCCGTATTTCGCTTGAAAACAAGCCACCAATTCTTGAAGAGACGCACCGTGCCATTATGCTTCTTGAAATTGAACGCGAGGCTTTGAAAAACGAAGCAGCGGGCAAGAGCGACAAGGCGGCAAAAGCAAAGACACGTACGAAAGCTATTGAAAAAGGGATTGCTGACCTCAAGGAAACAATCAGTGAAATTGAACTTAAATGGAAGAACGAAAAAGGAACGATAACTGAAATTAAAGATATTAAGAAATCGCTTGAACGCGAGCGTCTCGAGGCTGAAGCTGCCGAAGCAACAGCAGATCTTGCACGTGCTGCAGAAATTCGTTACGGCCACATCCCTGCTCTTGAAAAAGAATTGCAGACAAAAGACGCTCGTTTGAAACGTTTGCAAAAATCTCGTCGTATTTTGAAAGAAGAAGTAACTGAACAAGAGATTGCTGAAATTGTTGCACGTTGGACGGGTGTTCCTGTCGCACGCATGCTTGAAAGCGAAGCGGAGAAACTTTCACGTATGGAAGATGTCTTGAAAGAGCGTGTCATTGGTCAGGATGAAGCGGTTGAAAAAATTGCAAATGCCGTGAAGCGTTCACGCGCAGGTATTGCAGACCCTAATCGTCCGATTGGGTCATTTATGTTTCTTGGTCCAACCGGTGTTGGTAAAACTGAACTTGCGAAAGCGCTTGCTGAATTTATGTTTGACGATGAGAAAGCACTCATCCGCATCGACATGTCTGAATACATGGAACGCCACTCGGTGTCAAAAGTGATTGGTGCGCCTCCGGGATATGTCGGACACGAAGAAGGTGGTTCAATGACAGAACTCGTTCGTCACCGACCCTACAGCGTGATTCTCTTTGATGAAATTGAAAAGGCACACCCCGAAGTCTTCAACGTTCTCTTACAGGTATTGGATGATGGACGTTTGACTGACGCAAAAGGGCGCGTTGTGAATTTCAAAAATACCGTTGTTATTATGACATCAAATGTTGGTGCACAGTACCTCGATCGCATGCATGCGATTGGATTTGGTTCGTCAGACGCACATGAACAATCAAACATGAACGTTCGCGATAAAGTTATGGAAGCACTTCGTGATCAGTTCCGCCCAGAATTCTTGAACCGTCTTGATGAAATTCTTGTCTTCAATATTTTGCCGAAAGAAGCTATTGCACGCATCGTTGAAATTCAGATTAAGAATGTCACAAAGCGCCTTACTGAAAAAGAGATTGAACTTGAAGTGTCTCCTGCGACGATTGAATATCTTGCTGAAAAAGGATTTAATCCAACATACGGCGCACGTCCATTGAAGCGTCTTATTCAGGACAAGATTTTGACGAAAGTGGCACAACTTATGGTATCGAAGGGAATTTTGGAAGGGGGTAAAGTGTCTGTTGATATTGCTCCGACTGAAAACGAAAAAGGCGAGCGCGAATTCATCATGACAATTGTGAAGAAAGGAAAAGCATCGCGCACGAAATCAATGAAAGCACCAGCGCCCACACCGAAACATCAGGAAGTGTAAAAGAAAAACCTCGACATACAGTCGAGGTTTTTCTTTAAATAAATTTGAGCACTCATGTGTATTATGCGCGCATTAGTAGTTTAAAAATATTGTGTATGAAAATTGTATTGGCGAGTTTGGCTCTAGCGTTCTTGAGTGTCGGTGTTGTTCACGCACATACACCGATTGTAAGTCTTGATCCCGTTCCGACGTTGACGTTTGATTCGTTCCCACAAACGTATAACGTCACAGGAGTTGTGGAGCATAGTCCGATTGCATCGGTGAAGAGTCTTACGTTGTGGGTAAATGGTGTAAGTGAGGTGGTTAATGCCGATCCATTTCCTTTGATGGTTGGCACAACATCACCCTACACGTTACCGTGGAACGTTGTTGGCCCTGGAACGTACACGCTCTACGTGACAGCGCGTCACGGCACCACGGGACAAATTGCTACAAGCACGGAAGATGCAGTCGACGTTATACTTGAAGAAATACAAGTCAACGTGACGTGTGAGGCCGCTCCCGCCCGCGCTCAAAAGTACTTGAAGGACGGGCTTAACATAAAACCGGGCTCAACAGTGTTTAAGAATGTTATGCGCCGCGTTGCAAGGGAATCAGGCTCTGATGGTCTTTTATGGGCAAAGGAAGCCTGTGAGGCTGGATATCAAAACAAAGTCGAAGACTTTGTTGATGGTCTTCTGTAGAAAAAACACTTCAGGTATCGAGTCGAGCCGCGTCTGCCTTCGGTAGACGCGGCTTTGCATGTTTGAGGTGAGCGATAAATGCGGTCTGACCCCATAAACCGGAGGGTCTAATCATTTGGAGGCTTAGCCTCCAAAAGTAGGAAAGAGGGGGCACTTACTTGTTGAACTTACTTTACGCGGGGTTGACATACTGTCTCAGATAGTTTATTATTCTCACGTAAGGTTTTCTCCTAGGTTTCTGCCAACAGGCTTTGTGCGAATAAGCACGAGATATACGTTTCCAGTTTAGTGAAACGACAACGAAACTGACGAGAATTTTGACCGTCTTACAGACACATAAAGGTCAAATCAGTTTCGTATGTATACAAAGCATCGCCCACAAGGCGGCAAAAACCGTTTTCAACGTTCAACGCGCCCACCTTTTAGAGGAGGAGGTCGTCGATTTGGTGCACCAAAAAGTGGTCATAATCGATTCAAAGATCAAACGTTTAGTGACGTATCAAAATTCGTGTACAAAGTGTCAGTGATTGAAGAAGCAGAAGTCATCGCGCCAAAGCACTCATTTAATGATTTTGTTATTGATGAGCGCATTAAGACTGCGATTGAAAAAAAAGGTTACACAATCCCAACACCAATTCAGGATCAATCAATTCCTTACATTCTCGAAGGAAAAGATGTTGTTGGTATTGCAAACACAGGAACAGGGAAGACAGCAGCATTTCTTATTCCCCTTCTTCACAAAATATTTACAACGCGTAACCAAAGCGCGCTTGTTATCGTACCAACACGCGAACTCGCAATTCAAATTGAGGAGGAGCTCAGGGGATTTACACGTGGTACCAATATTTATTCCGCATGTATTGTCGGTGGTGCACCCATGCGTCCACAGTTGATTGCACTTCGTCGTCGCCCACATGTTGTGATCGGCACACCAGGACGTCTTAAGGATATGATTGAACACGGATACCTTGATCTCTCGGGATTTCAAAGCGTTGTATTGGACGAAGCAGACCGTATGCTCGACATGGGGTTCATTGGGGACGTGAAGTTCATGATGGCGAAAACACCAAAGGATCGTCACACACTCTTTTTCTCTGCGACAATGTCACCAGAAATAACTGCGCTCATTTCACAATTCCTCAAAGATCCTGTGACGGTATCGGTGAAGACACGCGACACCGCAAAGAACGTTGATCAGGACGTTGTCCGTCTTAAAGAAGGTGAGCGAAAGCTTGAGAAGCTTGTTGAAGTATTGCGTGGTGAGGGCTTTCACAAAGTGCTTATTTTTGGACGCACGAAGCACGGTGTTGAAGCACTTTCAAAAGATCTCATCAAACATGGTTTTTTGGCAGAATCTATTCACGGTGATAAGAACCATGCAAAGCGTCAGCGCGCACTCACACAGTTTAAAAAGAATCACGTGACGATTCTTGTGGCAACGGACGTTGCCGCACGAGGACTCGACATTGCCGACGTGTCGCACGTTATTAACTATGATTTGCCGGGAACGTACGAAGACTACATTCACCGTATTGGACGAACAGGTCGCGCAGGAAAGGCAGGTAAGGCACTCACGTTTATCGAGCTGCCGTACAATCGAAACCGACGTTAACATCTTTTGACGAAGGGCGTTTTACTTTTGTTATGGATCCCGTTAGAAGTCGCGGCCAATAGATATAGATAGGTACAAAAATGAAAACAAAGCAATTACAAAATAATCAGGTAGAAAGTGGCTTTGCCGCGGCCTACTTCTAACGGGATGGAAATACGAAACATAGCCATCATTGCACACGTGGACCACGGTAAGACGACACTTACCGACGCTCTTTTGCGTCAGACGGGTGCAATGGAAGAAGGCTTCTCAATGGACTCCAATACGCTTGAACAAGAGCGTGGTATTACCATTTATGCAAAAAACTGTTCAGTTGAGTACAAAGGAACACGTATCAATATTGTGGACACACCAGGACATGCTGATTTCGGTTCTGAAGTAGAGCGCGTACTCCGTTCAATTGATTCAGTGCTCCTCGTTGTTGACGCACAGGAAGGACCAATGCCACAGACACGTTTCGTTTTGAAGAAGTCACTCGAGCTTGGTTTGAAACCAATTGTCGTCATCAACAAAATTGATAAGCCTGCGGCAAATCCAAAACATGCTGTTGATTTGGTCCTTGAGCTTTTTATGGAATTGGGAGCAAACGACGCACAGCTTGATTTCCCTGTTGTGTATGCGATTGGACGTGATGGTATTGCAAAACGAAACATAGAGGATGAGACAAAAGATTTGATGCCACTCCTTGATGTTGTTTTGGAACATGTTAAACCAACATCTGAAGGAACTGATGGACCATTTACACTTCAGCCATTCAATCTCGCATACGACAATTTTCTTGGACGAATGGCTGTTGGGAGAATTTATCAAGGCACGGTATCGGCTGGTCAGTCAGTAACGGTAAAAAAGCCTAATGGGGAAGCGCGCACAGGGAAAATTACGAAGATTTTTAATTTTAAAGGACTTGAACGTATTGATGTTTCATCTGCAGGTGCAGGTGACATCGTGCTTATCGCAGGGCTACCAGATATTTACATTGGAGAAACAGTAACATCGGATCCTGAAATAACACCCTTGCCTGCGATTGCAATTGACGAACCAACAATCGTTTTGAACTTCCTCGTGAACAATTCGCCTTTTGCCGGTAAAGAGGGAAAATTTGTTACGTCGCGACAAGTCCGAGAGCGTTTGGAGCGCGAGCTTGAAGTGAACGTTGGGCTTCGCGTTGAATTTCCAAAACCAGATGTGTTTGAAGTCTACGGACGTGGTGAACTCCACATTGCCGTTCTTATCGATATTATGCGTCGTGAAGGATTTGAACTTCAGGTATCTCAGCCAAAAGTTATCATCAAAGAAGAGAATGGTGTAAAGATGGAACCGTTTGAAGAACTCGTTATTGATACGCCTATTGAATTTCAGGGATCGATTATTGAACGACTTAGTGTGCGTGGCTTTGTCATGCAGAACATGCACGTTCATGACATGCACGTTCGCATTATTTTTGAAGGTCCAACACGCGGTTTGCTTGGCTATCGAAACCAGTTCGTTGTTGATACGCGTGGAGAGGGAATTCTTGCCTCACGTTTTATTGCCTTTCGTCCATGGGCGGGAGAAATTAAAAAGCGCATTGTCGGTTCTATGATTTCTATGGCAGGAGGTAAGTCACTCGGCTTCTCACTCTGGGGCCTTCAGGATCGCGGCACGCTCTACATTGGCCCTGCAACTGAAGTGTATGAAGGTATGGTTATTGGTAACACAGCAAAGGGAGATGAGATGATGGCGAATCCAACAAAGGGGAAACAACTCACAAATGTTCGCGCATCAGGAACTGACGAAGCGTTGAATTTGGTACCACCGATGATACTTTCAATCGAACGAGGTCTTGAATGGATGGCAGAAGATGAGTTTCTCGAGGTTACACCAAAAAGCGTTCGTTTGCGAAAACAATATTTGACAGAAAACGATCGCTCAAAAGCACGACGCGAAGGAGCCATCTAAAACCTCATATACGCTGTGGTATCATAGTTGCTATGCGTGTGCTTACGAAACAGAATATGTTGATTCTTGCGAGTGTGTGCGCTTTTTTGCTCCTTGTTTCAATCGCGTTGGGCTACGGTGTTATTTCTTTATACCGCGCACAGCGTGCCCTTTCTCAAAATATAAGCGACCGCTTTGGGGCTTTATCAGAGGAGATTGCAGGAGTTGCGGGGGACACAGATATACTCCGTACTGTCTTTGAGGAGATGGGAGAAAGCGCCGCACTTCGTGACGCAGAGGCGAAGAAACTTGCCGATGAGCTTGGTGCTCTCTCAGAAAACCTAACAACACTTAAAGATGACTCGAATATTGCAGGACTTGTTGCATCGTGGAGCCCGTATGTGTATGTCGTCGAATGTCAGTTTGAAGATGCAGAGGGTGTTGATAGAACGGGACGAGGGTCAGCAACGCTTATACGCGAAGAAACGGGGGTTCGTATGATGACGAACAAACATGTGGTGACTGAAGAAGTGATTAGGGCAGAGGAATGTCTTCTGAAGCGTTTTGATAATGATACTGAGTACGAAATCGATGGGGACGATATAGTGCTCGAAGAAGGAAAAGATATTGCAGAAGCACCTGTACCTGAAGCCACACTTGGTGTGTTGCCGTGGAAAGTGTGTACCGAACGCCCTGTGATTGGGGATAGCGTTGTCATCCTCGGTTATCCAGGAATTGGTTCAAAAGAATCAATCACTGCAACGGAAGGAATTATTTCTGGAATTGATACGGACCACTACATCACATCAGCCAAAATCGAGAGAGGAAATTCTGGTGGCGCGGCGATCGATGTGAAGAACGATTGTTTTCTTGGTATTCCAACACTGGTGTACACCGGTCGTGTGGAGTCACTCGCACGAATCTTGCCACTGCAATAGAGGTTCTGTAACAAAAAAGAGGCCTCTGGCCTCTTTTTTAATTTGTTCCGAGAAGATTTGCAAGATACTCTTCGTCAAATCCAATCACGATATGGTCGCGTCCTTCTCCTCCTTCGGGAATGTCTGGATCAGTCACCACAATAACAGGCACGCCTAGTTGTCCGCTTTTTGCGACCATTTCAGCTCGCTTTTCCATATTTTCGCCAACATTGTAATCAGTGAAGGCGATGTTGTGTGCTCCAAAATAGTCTTTTGCCATGTGACAAAAATGACATGTTGGTGTTGAGTAAATCGTGACTTGTTTTTGTGCGTTGTGATCCATGAGAAAAATTACCATTCAATAAGCCCCACTATTGTACCGAACATATTCTTCCGTGTACAACTAGCGAGTATCACGAAGACCGAGTGCAACAGGTATGCCAAGAGTCATTACAGCACCGAGAACAAGGAAAATAAAGCGGATATCAATGAAAACGAGGACAAGTCCAGCCAAAAGCGGCGCAATGATGTAGGAGAGTGGCTCAAACATACGGAACAGGGCAATCGTTTCTGTGTCCGTCTCGCTGACATGTTTGAAAAAAAACGTATCATTCATACTCTCAAGAGCACTTGCACCGACACGCGTCATGAAGAGCGTTATGCTCAGGAGCACGAGTGCAGAAGCAGGAATAAAGGGGATGAGTGCGGTTGCAGATGCCATAACAAAGAATCCACACGCAAGGATTTCCTTCTCGCCAAAACGTGTATCGGCAAGGCGTCCAAGGGGATACTCAAACAAGACAAAAGGAAGAAGCATTACGGTAAAGAGGCCTCCAATCGTAATCCACGGCAACTGGAGCTCGCTGTGAAGATAGAGTGGCATGAAGATAGTCATGACTGCGAAGAAACAGCGCAACAGGAAATTTGAAATGAATATACCTCGAAGGTTTTTTGAAGCCACGACCTTACGAATACCATCGACAATCTCTATGTGGCGATAGGGGGGGTCTTTAAAATGTTTGAATGCAACTAGAATAAGGGCAAGCGCAGGAAGGAGTACTCCTGCCGAAAGAAGATATACCAATGAATACACTTCTCCCTGACCGAGTACAAATCCCGTGATGAGAGGTGAAATGAGGAATGCGACATTAAGAAACGTGAGAAATGCCCCGCGGGTTCTTCCTGTGGTTTCGTCTTTCGTTGCATGTTCGAGGAAGACATCGATATCGAGATACAAAAGAGGTGGAATAATGAGTTGTATCAGGAAAAAAAAGACAAATAGTGGGGAAGCGGGGAAGAACGCAAGTCCACACAGTGTACCTATCTGAAGCACTATGAGTGCAAGTGTCGTTCTTACATCCCCGTTATTTCGAAGGAGGCGTGGCAAGACGAGAAGAAAGACAAGGGCAATCAAAAATCCTCCCGTATACACTATATCCACATGATTTTGTCCTACAATGCGGGCGAGGGCATTCGAATTGATGTAGGTGATGAGCGCTACATGAAGTGTCACAAAAAACGCGAACGCATACGTGATTCGGCGAAGATGCTTCGGTTGCATAGGGTTCTATTATACCCCGATGACGACAGGAATGACGATGGGAGACTTGGCTGTCTTCTGGAAGAGGAAGCGACGTACTTCGTCAGTTACAACGTTCTTTACGATATCAAAGTTGATCGGTTGCATCCCTTTTGTTGTGTGTTCAACCGTTTTTGCAACGAGCGAGCGGGCACCATTGATGAGTTCTTGCTGTTCTTTGAGGTAGACAAAACCACGAGAAATAATGTCAGGTGATTTACGGAGTTTACCCGTCTTTGGATTGACTGATACGACAATCATGAAGATACCTTGTTCAGCAAGAGTCTGACGGTCGCGAACAACCACTTCTTGTTGGCCTCCGATTGAGAAACCGTCAACCATGATGCGTTCATTTGATGCTTTTTCCTTACGAACATGCATGGTGTCACCGTTGTTTGAAAATTCAATGATAGAACCGTTATCAGGAATGATGATGTTTTCACGCTTCACGCCAAGTCCTTCTGCGAGTTCAGCATGCATGCGGAGTTTGTAGTGAAAACCATGGACGGGCATGAAGTATTTGTAGTTCATCTGTTTGTGAATCCATTCCAATTCACCGCGACTACCGTGTCCTGATGCGTGGACAGGAGAATCCATGTACGTAATCACTTTTGCATCTTGGCGATACAAGTTGTCCATGAGACGTGTGATTGCGGTTTCATTTCCTGGAATAACTGATGATGAGAAAAGTACTGTATCGCTTTTGTTGAGGGTGATGTATTTATGTGACTTGTTTGCAATACGATCGAATACAGAATATTCCTCACCCTGCGCACCTGTTGCCATGACCACAATTTTATTTGGAGGGTAGCTATCCATTTCTTCAATCGGAACGATATTGTCGTGCTTCAAGAGCTTTAGCTCTTTTACGATTTCAATGTTTGTCTTCATACTGCGACCATCAATGACTACTTTTTTATTGTAGTGATCTGCGGCATTGATAATCTGAATAACACGTTCAACTTGTGAGGCAAATGTTCCAATGATGAGACGTCCCGGAACGTCTTTCATAATCTTTTCAATTGTTTCAACAGCTTTTGATTCAGGAGTTGAGAACCCTGGTTTTTCAATTGATGTTGAGTCGAGGGTGAAGAGAAGTACTTTCTTTTCTTTGAGACCCTTGTAGTGATCGATTTCTCCAGCTGTCGCAACACCATCGACATGGTCTACACGAACGTCTTCAATAAACGCAATAGTGCCTTGTGGTGTGTCGATAATAAGACCCATTGAGTCTGGAATTGCGTGTGAGATAGAGAAGGTACCAATAACAAAGTTTGTACCAATCTGAATTTTCTCATCACCGCGGATAACACGAATATTTAGTTGTGGTGTGTCAGGGAATTCTGCTTGACGCTTTTGTATCAAGAGAGCTCCGAACTGACGAGAGTAAATCGGTGGATTGCCGAGGTCATTCATGAGATAGGGAATTGCGCCGATGTGGTCAAAGTGACCGTGTGTAATGAAAAGCGCACGAATTTTTTCTTTGCGTTCTTTGAGGTAGGTAGTATCGGGAAGAATGTAGTCGATACCAGGAGTTTCAACTTCACTGAACTGAAAACCCGCATCGATAATGATGATGTCATCACCATATTCGATCGCTGTCATGTTCTTTCCGATTTCTTCCACACCACCGAGGGGAATCACACGAAGCACGCCTTCTCCCGGAGGAGGAATAACATTGCTTCGGCGTGGTACTGATGACACGATGTGATTCTGACGTGTGTGCTTTGGAGGGCGCATACGACCACCACTACGACCGCCACTACCCATACGCGAACCACCACTACGACCGCCACTTGGGCGAGTGCCGGTAGGACGAGAACCGCTTCCACGTGGGTCGCTTGTTGATCGACGGTCACCAACTGCGGAAGATGTGTGACTTGCGTGACTTGAGTGAGGACGCCCGCTACCGCCTGTTGCGCTAAAGGGGCGTCGGCGAGGACGATTGTCTCCGATGGGTGATGAATGAGTTCGTTCTGTAGAACCCTCTGATGTACTTTTCTGCATAGAGTGCCGCACTGCGGCAAAGAGATAAACGATTAAAAATTAGTGTGAAAGGAATTTCCAAACACGTTCAGTACGCACATACCATTCATGAACATCCAAGAATCTTTCAGCTCCTGTGTGGACGACTCCAATAGTCATACCAGACACATTTTTTGGAGCAACATAGAGAAGGTGCGGCATATACAGAAATACCGCGGGCACATCTGACTCTATCTCGTCCACGAAGGACGTGTAGAGTTCCTCTCGCGTAGCCGAATCAAGGGTTGCTCTGATGTCCTCGAGTATAGCATCGGCGGTAATGCTTGCATAGAGGGCAACGTTGAGCCCAGGGTCGTTGCGTTGTGATGAATGCCAAAATGGATAGAGATCGCCATCACGGCCAACCACTTCACCAAACAAAAGTACATCGTACGAGCGTGGGCGGATTACCTCATGGTGGAGTTGGCCAATATCAAAAAGTTCGACTGTTGTTTCAATACCAGCCTTCTCCCACGCGTCTTTTACCATATCGGCGACGGTGCGAAGTTCAGGTGAATTTGCTGTTGCGATATGAACGGAGAGTGGAATGTCGTCATCCTCAAAAAATCCTGTCTCTTCATTCAGTACAAACCCTGCGCGTTCGAGAATACCCCGTGCCTCTTCTGTATGGTTAGTAACGTTTGTTGTTGATGCGGCAAAGAGATTTGTTGGAAGAGGCGAGTAGAGTGCTTCACCAAAACCGTTGAGTACCTCCTCAACGATTACTTCTTTATCAATCGCGGCGTTGAGTGCACGACGAACTGAAATGCTCGTGAGCGTGTCATTTTTATTTTGGTTGAAGAACAGACCAAATACCCGAGGAAGATCATATTGACTGACAAGGGCACCGTTGTCTGTAAGCGTTTTTGCATCAATCGGGTCAAGTCCATCAAGACTGTCGATATCATTATCGAGAAATGCACTTAGGACATCTTTTTCATTTCCAAAAATGCGAATAATGATTTCATTGATATGTGGTCGGCCGCGTGTTGAATCATTAAATGCACTCAAGATGTAGCTTGTAGGAATACCTGATGTATTTCGTTTCACTGATGCTAGTTTGTACGGACCACTACCAACAGGTTCAGTGTTCAAAATGTGTGCGGAAAACTCTTCAGGGGGCGTGCTCTCCCAAAGGTGTGCGGGCAAAATACCAATCGTAAGGTTTTCAAGGAATGATGCGTATGCACGTGACAGGGTGAAGGTGACTGTTCGCTCATTTAATGCTTCAACACCGATACCCGTCCACACGTCTTCCTGAGGGCTTTGCAATGCTGGATCGTGTGCTCGTGTAATGGTAAAGACAACGTCATCGGCAGTGATCGCTGTGCCATCGTGGAAAACGGCATCTCTATCAAGCATGAATGTGTACTGGGTTCCGTCTTCGGACACCGTAAAGTCACGAGCGAGGTCAGGAACAAGTGTGCCGTCAGGCAAAGCACGCATCAAACCCGAAAACAAAAGTATGCTCAAATCTTGGTCGGCTTGTGATTGTGCGAGGAGCGGATTGATAAAACGTGGTGTGCCGACAATACCCTCAGTGAATGAACCACCGCGTGAGGGTTGTTCAAGAGTTAGGCGTGTCGTGAGGTGTGAAAAGAATATGTAACCGCTGACAACAACAATAGCTGAGAGACAAAGCAAAAGGACGCGCTCAAGAAATGTGGAATTACCCCATACGTTTCGCGTAGGAGAATCAGTGCTTGATATACCGTGTGTTTGGATATCCATACAAGAAAACACGCAGGGGCGTGTTTGAGAGATTGTCTCTAGTAGAGAAGTGCAAGAAGTGATGTTACCGCAAAGAGTATCGCTACCATGACTGTAGCAATGAAGATGGCCCGTTCAGGACCGCGTCGTGTGCGGCGGAGGTTACCCGCATCATCACCACCAAACATATTGCCCATGCCGCCTTCTGACTGCTGCATGAGGATGAGTACGATCAAGAGAACCGAAAGTACTATCTGTATGACAGGAATACTCTGCATATATGCTCAAGGATAGTAGCACGTTTGAGTGGTTTCTGTCCACACACAGGCTCAAACGGGACAAAAACACGCTATACTAGACGAAGTTATGGATGAGTTCCTCAAAACGCTTTCGTCACGTATTACAGGTGATATTACCACCGACGAGGCCACGCTTCGTTCGGCGAGCCGTGACACATCCCTTTTTGAACTGAAACCTTTGGCTGTGATTGTTCCAAAAAACGTGTCGGATATCACGACGATTGTACGTGCGGTCGGAGAACACGAAGGGTGGTCCTTGACCGCGCGCTCGGGTGGCACGGGTATGGATGGTGGGGCATTGTCTGAAAGCATTGTTCTTGATATGACGAAATACTTTTCGCATATCAAAGGATTTACACAAACAACAGGTACCGTTGAACCGGGGGTGTTTTTTCGTGATTTTGACCGCGAGAGTATGAAGCGTGGACTCCTGATGCCGTCATACCCCGCATCTCGCGAATTGTGCACAGTGGGTGGCATGGTGGCGAATAATGCAGGAGGGGAATTGACGCTTGCGTACGGAAAGACAGCCGACTATATTCGTGAGCTTAGGGTTGTGCTTTCTGATGGTAACGAATACACATTTGGAAAACTTTCGCATGAGGCACTTGAACAGAAACTCCTGCAGAAAGACTTTGAAGGGGATCTCTATCGCCGTATGTATGCATTAGTGAAGAACAATCAGCAGATAATTCAAGATGCCCGTCCACAGGTAACCAAAAACTCTTCAGGATATGCACTATGGGATGTGTATGACCCGCACAAAGAAACACTTGACCTCACACGTCTTTTTACGGGCTCACAAGGAACGCTCGGTATTATCACCGAGATTACATTTGATCTCGTCCCGCCTGATCCACATTCGCAAATGATGATTCTCTTTTTGGATTCGTTTGAAGGGTTGGGGGAACTTGTCAAAACAGTACTTGCACACACACCAACAACATTTGAATCGTACGACGATAAAACACTTCGCCTTGCATTGAGGTTCTTTGTGCAGTTTGTGAAGCGTCTTGGTTTCAAAAATATTTTTACGCTTTTGAAAGGAAGTATTCCAGAGGCACTTTCTATAGCTCGCCATGGTCTTCCAAAATTGGTTTTACAGATTACGTTTGATGGCAAAGACCCAGTGCTCTTGAAGAAAAAAGCGGAAATGCTTGCAAAAGAACTAGCGATGTTTAAGCCGCGCTATGTTGAGATACTCAAGAATAAGAAAGAGATGGAAGAGTATTGGCTTATTCGACGCGAATCATTCAATTTGCTCCGCCACAAATCAAAGCATGTTTCGACAGCGCCGTTTATTGACGATATTGTGGTGCCACCACGTGTGCTGTCTGAGTTTTTGCCAAAACTGTACGCTATCTTAAATGAGTACAACGACTACATGATTCACAATATTGCAGGACATATCGGAAACGGAAATTTTCATATCATACCGCTCATGAATCTTTCCGATGAAAACGTACGCAAGGTAATTCCTGAAATTGCTCAAAAAGTATATAACCTCGTTTTTTCATACAAAGGTTCCGCGTCGGGGGAGCACAACGATGGCATTATCCGAACACCATTCTTGCGTCAGCAATTCGGAGACGACATGTATAAACTTTTTGAACAAACAAAGAATATTTTTGATCCGAAAGGTATATTCAACCCAGGGAAAAAGGTGAGGGGAAGTCTTGAGTACGCGCCCAAACACCTACATTCGTAAAAACAATGGAGACCCCAGACTAGGGGGGTCTGACCCCATGCCCTCGTGGTATACTAAACAATCTATAAGTCTAAACACTAACCATGCTGTATATTCTTGTCGGCATTATTGTCGTCATCGCCCTCTGGCTCATGCTCACGTACAACAAATTTGTACGTTTGGGCGTTCGTGCGGACGAGGCATGGGCAGATATTGATGTGCAGTTGAAGCGCCGCTACGATCTCATTCCTAATTTGGTTGAAACGGTTAAAGGATATGCGACGCACGAACGCGAGGCATTTGAAAATGTCACCAAGGCACGCGCGCAGGCACTCGGTGCACAAACAGTGGCGGAACATGCACAAGCAGAAAATATGCTCACGGGAGCTCTCAAATCCCTCTTTGCAATTGCCGAAGCCTACCCTGATCTCAAAGCGAATCAAAACTTTCTTGAATTACAGCGCGAACTTTCGGACACAGAAAATAAAATTCAAGCAGCACGTCGCTTTTACAACACAAACGTTCGCGATCTCAATACTGCAATTCGTACATTTCCAAACAACCTCATTGTCGGCATGTTTGATGTGAAGCAACGTGATTTCTTTGAACTTGAGGAGGGAAGCGAACAACGTGAGCCGGTGAAAGTAGCGTTTAACTAACACGCATGTCAGGATTCCACGCATCAAGCACACGGCCGATGGGGAACATCTGGTATGTCATTCTTGCGTTCCTCATCTTGTTTTTATTCGTGGGATGGAAAAGTGTACGTGCGATTGAAGAGATTGATAGAAATTCAGGATTGATGAGTGAAGAAATGCGTGAACTCATGTACGTCGGTCACTAATATGGCAAGTCTCTACACACACAAAGACACAAACGTATTCAAGACGTGGGTCTTGATGTCGCTTTTCTTTGTCGCAATTATTCTTATTGGGTGGGGAGTGAGTGCAGCATATGGTGCGCCAGAAATTCTCTACGGAGCAGTGGTGGTGAGCATCATCATGAATATTGCGAGCTATTGGTGGTCTGACAAAATCGCTTTGTCAGTGTCACGCGCTCGTCCAGCCTCGCGCGAAGAATTTTTTGATCTCTATACGGTGACTGAAAATCTTTCTATCACTGCAGGGCTTCCTATGCCGAAGCTCTACGTGATTGATGATCCTGTGCCCAATGCGTTTGCCACGGGGCGTAATAAAGAGCATGCGACCGTTGCAGTGACGACGGGACTTTTGGCAGTGTTGTCACGCACTGAACTTGAAGGGGTTATTGCGCACGAACTTTCACATATTGGAAATCGCGATATTTTGCTCTCAACCGTTGTCGTTGTGCTCGTGGGTTGTATTACCCTCCTTTCAGATTTTTTTCTTCGCTCACGTATGTTTGGAGGAGGTAATAGAGATAATCGTGCGGGGGCCATCGTGATGCTCATCGGTATTGTGCTTGCAATTCTCTCACCAATTGCCGCAACACTCATGCAACTTGCTATTTCTCGTAAACGAGAATTTTTGGCCGATGCGTCAGGTGCACTTTTGACGCGGTATCCCGAAGGTCTTGCGTCAGCGCTCGAAAAAATTGCAACGCACAGTGGCACGATGCGTGCCGCAAATCACGCGACGGCGCATCTCTTTATTGCAAACCCATTTGGAGCAAAAAGCGGTCGAGGGTTTTTAACAAAACTCTTTATGACGCATCCTCCAGTTGAGGAACGCATTGCTGCATTACGAGATGTCGAGGTAGTATAGATATATGAACCTTGAACACCGACTTCGTACACCATCTGTTTCGTGGAGTTTTTCTGAAGGAAAATATTGGGATTTGTGGATGATCGTCCATTTTTGGTCTGGTGTTGTTATGGCATTTATCATGCCTTTTATTGATGCGCCTCGAAATCTTCTTATCGGTATAGCATTTTTCGGTATGGTGACATGGGAAGCAATTGAGTACTTTTTTGATATTCATGAAGTCATCGAGAATAGAATTTTAGATATTATTTTTGGACTGACAGGTCTTTTATTGGTTTCAAATCATGTTGTTCCGTATCTCGCAGAAAAGGCTCCGATGACATGGGCTCTGGCAGGCGCTCTTGTTGTTCTTATCATTCTTTTGCTACTTGGTTGGAAAGCGTACGAGAAACGCTCTCAGACTAAAAAGGAAAATAAATAGTGCGGAGGCGGGGCGATTCATTCCTCGTCGGGATTGGTTTCAAAAAAGGTTCGAATTTTGTACAATGAATACCGCCAAGAAAGGGATTGCGATTTAGAATACAATCGCTTCGCTCTTGTGTAAATCGGGAACAAGATTACATTTATTCTGCGACGTTTACCCTCCGTAGCTTTATGCGAAGGAGGGCCACCCCACCAGTGGAACATTTATACCACGAAGATTATGTGGTGAGGAACTGTTTCACTTTTTTTTCAATGTTTCGCGCATCTTTCGTCGGACGGAACCAATTGATTTTTTTATTTGGTGTAAACCACGTCATTTGTCGTTTCGCATAGCGCCAGATTTCTGTTTCAAGCTTCACCAACATCCCCTGTTTTGAAATCTTTTTCTGGAGATACAGTGCGACATAGCGATACTCAAGTCCGAGTTCTGCGAAACGTTTCCACGAGACACCACTTTTTTTGAGGTGTGCGACTTCCCTTGCCATTCCTTTTTTCATTCGGGCGAGTAGGCGAGTGTGGATTCTTGCGCGGAGTTCCTTATCAGAAAGTAATAATCCAATATGGAGTGGTGTAAAAATACTTTTCTTTTTTTGAGAGGGGACTTTTCCGAGTAGAGCAACAATTTCAAGTGCGCGAATAAGTCGACGACGATTATGTTTGTCTATTGTTTTGGCACGGACAGAATCTTTTTTCTTAAGAAGACGGAAAAGGTCTTCGGTGGATTTCTTTTCAAATTTTTTACGAAGGAGGGGATTGGGAGGAACTTCTGGAAACATAACACCATCAACAAGTGCATCAATATACATGCCTGTGCCGCCAACAATAATCGGCAACTTTTTCTTTGAAAGGATTTTTTCTACTATACGATTCGCGTCATATGCAAAACGAGCTGCAGTGTATGTATTTTTTGGGCTCACTACATTAAGCATGTGATGCGTAACGCCCTTCATCTCATGCTTTGTTATTTTTCCACTGCCAATATCAAGTCCGCGATATACCTGCCGTGAATCAGCGGACACGACTTCCCCATCGAATTTTTTCGCAAGGTGGACCGCAATATCACTTTTGCCCGTAGCTGTAGGCCCTAGGATGACGAGGATTTTTGGTTTCATAAAGGTGTAGGTAAGAGTCGTCGGGACTCGGCCAAGCGCTCGTTCGTCGCCGTCGCTCCTTACTCCGCTCGGCCCTGCTCATGCGACCTTGTCTGCTGACAAGGTGCCCGCATTCGCCTTCGAGTCCCTCCTCCGGCGAAAATCAGTAATCGGCGGACGCTATGCGTCCGCCTCAACTGTCTTTGTGCCGGAGGAGGGACTCGAACCCTCATCCCTTTCGAGACACGATTTTGAGTCGTGCGCGTATACCATTCCGCCACTCCGGCATTTCGGATTGATTCTAGCAGAAAACTGCTCGTACGATAAGACATCCCCAGAATCTCCACACTGACGTGAGCGTTTCATTTTGCTACACTGAACACATGGCATACCAGAGTAATTCTATTTTTTGGGTCGAAGTGGATCGCATCGTGCCGAATCCATATCAACCACGGCGCGACTTTGATGAGGGGCGTCTTAAGGATCTTGCGAACTCAATTCGTCAATATGGTGTCTTGCAACCGCTTGTGGTGACACAGCGTGAGGTTTCTCGAGATAACGGTGGTATGGGCATGGAATATGAGCTCATCGCCGGAGAACGCCGTTTACGCGCGGCAAAAATAGCTGGGCTAACACAAGTCCCTGTCATTATTCGTGATGATCAAGAAAATGAACAGGTAAAACTTGAGATTGCTATCATCGAGAACCTTCAACGTGAAGATATCAATGCCGTTGAACGCGCGCAGGCATTTAAACAACTTGCAGGACAATTTGGTCTTTCACACACGGATATCGCAAAGAAAATCGGCCGCAGTCGTGAATATGTTTCAAACACACTTCGTATTCTCATGCTTCCCGAAGCGATGCAACAAGCGCTCGCTGAAGGACAGATTACGGAAGGTCACACACGACCACTCCTTATGCTTGTTGATCGTCCTGAAGAACAACGTACCCTTTTCAAAGAAATTATTGCGAAGAAAATTAACGTGCGTGACGCAGAACAAATTTCTCGTCGTATTGCATTTGATAAAGTGCGCAAACGAGAGCGTATGTACGATCCAGATATTGTGGAGCTTGAAGAGCGCGCATCAGAAACACTTGGCACGCGTGTTCGCGTTGAACCGGGCGCTGTCGGTGGGCGTATTTTAATTGACGTTATGTCAGAAGACGACGTGCGTAAGGTACTCCGTATTTTGAATGGAGAAGGGGAGAATGCTCCGACAAAAGCACCCAGAGATACAACAGTGCCACAAGAGGGAACTGAAGGTGAGCCACCTACCCCAAAGAAAGATCCCTCGGACGACGATCTATACTCAATCAACAACTTCAGCGTCTAAGAACATTCCTGAAATCCGCATCTACTGCGTTGCGAGCTCCGGTTCTCCTTCACAATAGAAATAACTATTGCTCAGTCCGATCCTCGCTCGCGCCTTGTATCTGCGGCCTCAGAAATGTTCTATTTTTTGTGCTCAAGCGCAGTACGTATTTTCTTCTTTGCAAAACTTGTTTTTACCCACGTAAGCCATTTTGCAGAAGGGTGACTCGCCTCTTTTGTTTCAATTTCAACAATGTCGCCGTGCTTGAGTTTGGTGCCAAGCGCAACATATTTTCCATTCACGCGCGCTCCCGCAGCATGATGTCCAAGATCGGTGTGAATTGAGTAGGCAAAGTCGATTGGTGTTGCATCTGAAGGGAGATCAACGACTTCGCCTTTTGGTGTGAAGACGAAAATACGATCGCCGAGGAAGTCGGTTTTGAGATTTTTTATAAATGATTGTGCTTGCTGTTCGTCTTTGTGTGTTTCAGCAAGGTCTTTAATCCAGCGTGGAGAAATGCCTTGGGCTGCTATTTGGAGGGGACTTTTGATGAGATTTTGTGCAAGCGCAAAACTTCCGTCTGTCGAGCCGTCTTCTTTGTATGCCACATGTGACGCAATACCATGCTCAGCAACATCGTGCATTTCTTGTGTGCGAATTTGAATTTCAATGACCGAACCGGTACCCGTGAACACACTCGTGTGTAAACTGCGATAGCCGTTTGGTTTTGGAACGGCGATGTAGTCTTTGATGCGTCCAGGTAAAGGTTTCCATGCGCTGTGAATTAAACCAAGCACGAGGTAACACTCCTCAACTGTTTCCACAATGATGCGCAATGCCGCAATGTCGTAGACGTTCTCAATGTTTTTACCTTTTTCTTGTAGTTTTTTGTGGAGACTGTACAGGTGTTTGATGCGTGTATCGAGGGTATGTACTTTTACACCGGTGCCTCGAAGCATCGTACCAATCTTCAAAACCATTTTTTTGAGCTCACTTTCAGCGCGCTTTGCTTTTTCATCACGTGCCTTTCGTGTTTCTGTGAATGCTTCTTGGTATGCGGCTTGAAAGGCGAGATCCTCAAGTTCTCCTTTTACTTTTCCGATACCGAGCCGATGCGCGATAGGCGCGTAAATCTCCAAAGTCTCAAGCGCGATACGCATACGTTTTTCTTGAGGGAGTGCCGAGAGTGTCTTCATATTATGCAGACGATCGGCGAGCTTAATCAGAATGACGCGTGGGTCTTCGGCGGTTGCGATAAAAAGTTTACGCAATGATTCAACGTGACGTTTGAGTCCACGATATTTGAGCTTTCCAAGTTTTGTCACACCATCAACAAGGAATGCAACTTCGAGACCAAACGTATCGCGGATTTCTTCAATATCTTTTCCTGTGTCTTCAATACTGTCGTGGAGGAGTCCAGCGGCGATTGTTGGTGCGTCGGCACCAAGCGCCGCAAGCGTCTCCGCGGTTTTTGCAACGTGGGTGAAGAAAGGTTCTCCGGACTCACGTTTTTGGGAGTGATGGGCTTCCTCAGCGAATTTCCATGCGCGAGAAACAAGGTCTCGATCCTGTGCGGAAGCTCGAGAAAGGCTCTTTAAAAGCATTTCGAGCGAAGGAGTCATGGTTGAGTATAGGCATAAAAGCCTTCATTGACAATCCATGGTCGAAGAGTAGAGTTCATAAAGATTTGATCTCGGAAGGGGAGTACAGAATGTCTATCGACCAGAAACGGATGCAGGAAGCGCTTCCTGGCATCGTGATTCCGAAGACGCTTAATGTGGGATGCCGGGATCTCTCGGAAGAGAAGGACCTCGACAAACTCCACTATGAGAAGAATCAAGAAGAGCGTGATTTGGGTGAGCGAATCGATATCGATCTGTTGATTGAAATCGAATCGCATCGGTTCTTTAATCAGAATGATACCGCAAGTGTTTCGCAACTCATCGAAGGATACCTTCGTTTTGAGGGGACAGCGGTTACTCAAAGATTTCTCCGTAAGATTCGATTCAAAGTCGAGGAATATGTGAAGGATTCTACAGATCCTCAGAAAACATTCGAGGATCTCACACACATCTTTCGATCCAGATTCATTTCGGGGTACACACTGTTCGTATTGCGGTGCATCGGCAATAGGTTCTTTCCAGTAGAGGAGGGTGCATGAAGCGATGGTGGCGCTACCAAGTCACGCGTTTCCGTCTCGCCAAGAACATGGCGCGGGAATCGGTAAGAAATTTCTTCTTTCGTGGCTACTTTCGCTAACCTCTATCAAAAGGCCCCGCTGCATTTCGCAGCGGGGCCATCTTGCTACTTTTTCTTTTTGGCAAATCGTCCGCGACCGACTTTCTTTGGCTCTTTTAATATCTCAAGTGCGCGTTTCAGTGTGATTGCATACGCATCATCTGTTTTGAGTGATCGAAAATCACCATCGTGTCCAATGTACGGACCAAAGCGTCCAATGTTTGCTATGATTGCTTTGCCCGATTCTGGGTGTACACCAAGTTCTCTCGGCAAGCTCAAATACTTGAGGGCTTCTTCAATCGTGAGTGTCGAAAGGTCTTTCTCTTTTGGAATTGATGCGCGACGAGGTTTTTTATTTTTTGGGGTTTTTACACCAATCTGTACGTATGGTCCGTAGGGTCCTTCAAGTACAAAAATAGATTCGCCTGATGCCGGATCTTTACCCAATTCTTCAGGTGGCGTCACTTCTTTACCATCGTGTGCGCGAGCGCCATCACAATCAGGAAAACGAGAACAGCTCATGAACGTTCCATTGCGCGCCAATTTCATGACCATAGGACTCCCACACTTCGGACAGGGGAATTCTTTTGGCGCTGGACCGAGGTCAGTGATTTTCTTTGCGTCTTTTGAGCGCTTTGCGAGCTCTTTTTGAAATGGTGTATAAAATTCTTGCAATGTTTTCGCATAATCACGTTCACCACGAGAGATTTCGTCGAGCTCGTCCTCCATTTCTGACGTAAATGAGTCACTGATGTAATCAGCAAAATATGTTTCGAGGAACGTGCTCACCACATCTCCTGTATCTGTTGGCATCAAGGTGCGTCCTTCTTTCAAAACATACCCACGCTCTTCAATTGTTTTGATGATTGCGGCGTACGTTGAAGGGCGACCGATGCCACGCTTCTCAAGTTCTTTAATGAGACCCGCTTCGGAGTAGCGTGTTGGGGGCTGTGTTTGACGTGCATCTCCCGTGAGTGATTTCAATTTCAATAATTCACCTTTCTCAACTGGAGGAATCGTGACATCTTCACCACGAGATGCAGGATCAGCAGCTAACCAACCAGGAAAAATGACGCGTGAACCTGTGACCGTAAACGCCGGCATATCTTTTGCATCGGGGATGCTTTCTACTTTTGTTTGCGAAAGCTGTGCAGGCACCATCTGGCTCGCTACGGTGCGTCGCCAAATAAGTTCGTAGAGGCGATCTTCATCGTCACCTTTTTTTACTGATTGTTTCCCTACATCAGTTGGGCGAATAGCTTCGTGGGCTTCCTGTGCATTCTTACTTGCGCTTTTGTATGCTGTTGGGCGTGCAAACTCTTTTCCATATTCAGATTCAATAACAGAAACAATTTGTTTCTGGGCGACAGCGGCAAGCGTCGTTGAGTCAGTACGCATGTACGTGATGTGACCACTTTCATAGAGTTTTTGTGCCGCGCGCATCGTGCGTGAAGGTGAGAAGCCGAGTCGTGTTGATGCTGCCTGCTGGATTGTTGATGTCGTGAACGGAGGTTTTGGTTGGCGATTAACTGTTGTTTCTTTAATGTCAGTGACTGGCCACTCTGCTTTCTCTCCGAGAGAGATAATTGTGTCAACACGCTTTTGATCGCGAGGTTCTTCGGTTGCGGTCAACACAAGCGCATCACCTGACTTTGTTTTTGTATCTGCAGTGAGAATCCAGTAGTCTTCAGGTTTAAATGCGCGAATTTCTCGCTCACGTTCCATGAGAATTCTAAGCGCGGGGGATTGCACGCGGCCAGCCGACAGACCGTAGCGAACTTTTTTCCAAATAAGTCCTGAGAGATCGTATCCTACGAGACGGTCCAAGACTCGACGTGCTTCTTGTGCTTGACGGAGGTTCTCATCAATTGCGCGTGGGTGCTTCATCGCTTCTTGCACGGCATCTTTTGTGATTTCGTGGAATACAACACGCTGTACGTCACCACTCTTTTTTGCACCAGCTTTGTGGAGGCCGAGCGCTTGCACCAAGTGCCATGCGATTGCTTCACCTTCACGGTCGGGGTCAGTTGCAAGAATAACTTGGTCGGCTTTTTTCGCCGCTGTTTTTAGTTCATCAATCACCGCGCGTTTTGCGGCTACGATTTCGTAGTTAGGTGTAAAACCATTCTCGATATCAATTGCATTCTTGTTGCTCTTTGGAAGATCGCGCACGTGACCGACGCTCGCTTTTACAACGTAGTCCTCGCCAAGATATTTTTCAATTGTTTTTGCTTTCGCCGGTGACTCGACGATGACGAGTTTTGTCATATGAAGAACAGTAATACTACGATACACAACCTTTTGCAAACTTCATACTAACGTACACGTTCGATTTTTCCCAAACGTTCAGTGATGATTCCTTTTATTTCGAGTGTCGAAAGGAGAACGAGAACAGCGCGCGCCGGCATGCCGGCGCGCGCAATGATCTGATCTTTTTGGAGCGGCTCATTGAGCACTTCAAGTATCTTCTTTTCGTCGTCAGATATATTGAGCGGCATCACTTTTTCATTATGTACAGCTTCCTCAATACCAAGTGCTTCCAAAATATCTGATGAAGAGGTAATAAGTTCAGCCCCGACACGCAACAGAGCATTCGAACCCTTTCCGTACGGTGTAAAAAGAGGCGAAGGAACAACGAGCACTCGTCGCCCATACTCCATACCAAGTCGTGCGGTGATGAGTGTTCCTGATTTTTCACCCGCTTCAATAATAAGGACTGCATGCGACATACCTGCCATCACTCTATTTCTTTGAGGAAAACTCCAATCAGTTGCTTTGAACTCATGCTCAAACTCTGATATCAACGCGCCACCACTCTGGATAATGCGACGTGCTAAGGGAAGATGTGCACGTGGATACAGTACCGTGTCAGATAAACCAGACCCAGGGACTGCAATAGTGTGGAGTCCAGCCGCCAATGCTGCTTCATGCGCAATGCCATCAATACCAAGCGCTAGACCCGATACAATAGATATAGGATAGCCAGAAAGCCCAGCAATGAGTCGTTCACAAACACTTTTTGCATAGGGAGAATATTTTCGTGAGCCGACGACAGATAGAAAATGCGTACCAGAAGGGGGTACAACACCCCGTACAAAGAGTTTCGAAGGCGGATCGGTTATTTCGTGAAGAAATGCTGGCCACTCCTCCTTCTCCAGAAGCCGGATTTCGTCGGGGCGTGTCATGCCGTATAATAGAATCCATATTCCAAAAGTCCCGCATATGCTTGATATACATTTTATCCGTGAGAATAAGGACATTGTGCAAGATGGTGCACGAAAGAAGCACGTCAACATAAACATTGATGAACTCCTTGTTGTTGATGATGAGCGTCGTGAGCTCATGACAAAAGTTGAGGCTTTGCGTGCAGAACAAAATAAAGTGAGTGATGCGATTACATCGGCATCACAAGAAGAGCGTACGGCGATGATATCTGAAATGCGTCGCGTAAAAGATGAACTGGGCAGTCTTGAAGAAAAACTCAAAGAGGTGATGCAAATGTGGAAGACCTTGATGCTTCAGGTACCAAATACCCCTGACATATCAGTTCCCGAAGGAGAAACGGACGCAGACAACCAGCACATAAAAAGTTGGGGAGAGAAACCAGCATTTTCTTTTGAAGCAAAAGATCATGTAGAGATAATGAGAGAACTGGGTATGGTTGATTTTGAGCGTGGTTCAAAGGTACATGGATTTCGCGGATACTATTTGACGAATGATGGAGCACGGCTGTGTTTTGCGATTTGGAATTACGGTATGGATTTCTTCACAAAGAAAGATCTCATGCCAATGATTCCTCCCGTTATTGTGAAGAAACAACTTCTGTACGGCACAGGACATTTGCCAAACGATGTTGAAGACATCTACGCAACACAAGATGAAGACTATCTTGCAGGAACCGCTGAAATTCCGGTTATGGGATATTACGGCGATGAAGTACTTGCAAAAGAAGAATTGCCAAAAAAGATTCTTGGATTTTCTCCTTGTTACCGTCGTGAGGCGGGAAGCTACAGTAAAGATGTGAAAGGACTTATTCGCGTACATGAATTTTTTAAACTTGAGCAAGTAATTTTGTGTGAAGCAAATCACGAGGAATCAGTGAAGTGGCACGAGTGGCTCAATCGCAACACCGAAGAGTTTATCGAAACGCTTGGTATTCCATATCGCACCGTTGCAAACTGTGGTGCTGATCTCGGTTTGGGTCAGGTAAAGAAATACGATATTGAATTATGGGTGCCTTTGGAAGAGAAATACCGCGAAATTAGCTCGGCATCATACTTCCATGATTTTCAATGTCGTCGATTCAATATTAAGTACACCGACAAAGACGGCGCACGACAATTTGCACACTCACTGAACTGCACGGCAATTCCAACACCACGTATCCTTGTGTCACTCGTTGAAAACTTCCAGCAGGCAGACGGATCAGTCCTTATCCCAGAGGTACTTCGTCCCTACATGGGCGGCCGTGATCGTCTCACCCGTAAGGCTACGACCGAGGGTATTACAAAGGCGCAATAATCCACAATGCCGAAATGATTGGGCGACGCTTTACAACTGAACGCGTACGAGTTGAACGCCGCAGGCGCTTTCTTGTCATGTGGATAATTCGCATTGTGCTCGTGTTGTCATGTCTTTTTCTCCTTTCACAACTTTCGCGTCTCTCACAACTCTCCATTAATCGTGTGGTGATTCATGGAATCACAACTGTTTCGCACCGAGATATTTTCAATCTCATTGCGCCAGAATTCGAAGGGTCGTATGGATATATTTTTTCAAAACAAAATATCCTTTTTATTCGTACACATAAACTTGAAGGAATTCTTACGAATGCGTACCCACGATTTGATCGCGTAAATGTGTCACGTCGTGACTTTGACGTGTTGGCCGTATCAATCCGTGAACGTGAACCGTTTGCGGTGTGGTGTGTAAACGACAGCAAATGTTATTTTGTCGATACATCAGGATTTGTATACGCACCATCGCCCACATTTCTCACCGGTGGAACATATATTCGGTATGGTGGTGGATTGACGTCTCTCACCGAACCCGTTGGCTCGTGGTTTTTACCAGAAGAGGAATTTAAAACACTTAATGCGCTCTTTGATGAACTTGATACAAAAGGAATCATCACATCGCGAAGTGATGTGACCGACACATCAGTTACTCTTACGGTTCGTCCCAGCGTTTCTTCGGGAATTGGGGAGACGGCAACATTCAAAATTCTCCTCACGGCTTCATCATCGTATACGACAGCACTTAATGATCTTTCGGTTATCTTGAACTCATCTGATTTTAAAACAGAAATACCTGACCTTGCGTACTTAGAATACATTGACCTTCGCTACGGTAATAAAGTGTTTTACAAAAAGAAGGGAGTAATTTCTGTGGAATAAACCCTACTTCGCACAAGGCTACGAAGGGTTGTTCGCGCTTAATGAGCGCGAACAAAAAAAGGAGTCCCACAGGGACTCCGGTGCTTCGATTCTGTGTAGCGGTGGTGGGTCAGCCGAACTTCTGCTTCCTACTGCGGCGATCCTTCTGCTGGCTCTGGGCGTAGCTTCGCTTCGTACGCTTCGGGCAGAACTTCACCATGCTGAGGCTCTTCTCGGTTGGCTTGCCCTTGAATGTCGCCATGCATTCCTCCACTGCTTTAGAACGTTCCGCCCCATGCGGACACGTACTAGCCGAACAAAGAACAACAGGTGTATGAATGTACCATTTGAATACGGACTAGGCAAGTGCTATGGTTGTGCCTGTGAATAACTTTTGGACGACACTACATAAACCTTTTTTCTGTATCGCCCCCTTGGCAGATGTTACTGACCCAGCATTTCGTCGCATCATCGCGAAATATGGCAAACCCGACGTCGTATGGACGGAATTTGTCTCTGCCGATGGACTTTTTAAGGGTGGGTATGACGTGCTCATTAAAGATCTTACATACACTGAAAGCGAACGGCCCATCATCGCGCAGTTTTTTAGTAAAGATCCTGACATCATGAAGCAAGCGGGGAAGTTGGCGGCGGAGATGGGGTTTGATGGCGTTGATATCAATATGGGGTGTCCTGATACGAATGTGTGCAAACAAGGTGCGGGTGCGGCAATCATAAAAAATCCTGAGCTCGCAAAAGCACTTATTCGCGCAACGAAAGAAGGTGTTCATGAAGCGGGAAGCACTATTCCTGTGTCAGTGAAAACACGTAGCGGTTTTAATGAAGACGAGATTGAAACATGGATTCCAGCACTGCTTGAAGAAAAACCTGCGGCACTGACGCTGCATGCGCGCACAAAAAAAGATATGTCGAAAGTGCCTGCGCGATGGGAACTTATTGCGCGTGCCGTTCTGCTTCGCAATAAAATCTCACCCGACACTCTCATCATTGGAAACGGGGATGTTTTGAATATGGACGACGCACATGCGAAAGTGAAAGCTTCGGGATGTGATGGCATCATGTTTGGTCGCGCGATATTTGGGAATCCGTGGTTGTTAAGCGGAAAATTGAGACCGGATTTTCACGAGCGACTTCGCGTACTTCTTGAACACACAAATCTTTTTGCAGAACTTCTGCCACATAAATCGTTTTCAATAATGAAGAAGCATTTTAAATCGTATTTGCACGGTGATGGGTATCAGAAACCTCTCTTACTTGAATTGATGGAAGTAAAGACAGCGATTGAGGCGCGCGAGGTTTTAATCCGAGAGACAAACAAAACGCTTAGCTAACACAACCCCAAATTTTTATATTTTTTCCAAAACCCATTCTATCTTTCTATAGAACGATAGAAAGAAAGCAGGGATTTCCCAAGTGGTGTAAGTGTGTGAAGTACTGATCTGCCGCTTTGCGTTTTTTCTATGAGACCGGCAATAAACATGCGTTGCGTGTGTTGTGCAGCATTCTTGTAATTTGTATGAAGGGTGTTGGAAATTGTTTCAACAGATAAATTTCCTTTTGTGTTAAGAAGATACAAAATTTGAATCCTGCGGTTATGTGAAGATCCACGAGTTACTCTCTCGAGGTATCGAAATTTCTTTTTATCAATATTCACAGATGTATGTAGGTTTATGCCTATAGACTACACAATCACCCATCAAATTTTCTTAAAGAATAAAGAATAATATTCTATCGTTCTATAGAACGTTGGAACGTTAGATGTGAGAAGGGTATTATTTTTAGTGTCATGTGTACTTGATATTTTTTGTGAGAAGCGTATAACAAAAACAGATGAACCAAAAAAGAGGGGGCGCTATGCCAATCATTCCTGGGCGGTCTTCGCTGTTTTTGCCTCGTTCCGACGGTGCAAACGGAATTATTCTGTTGTACAAAGAGGTGACAGAGGACAAAGGGACCAGCTTTCGACTGAAAGCGACACCACGCCTTTTTACGAAGTTTGAAGCCCAGTTCATTTTGGAAGTGCTGTGGGCAATACAAATGCTCAGCGTGGCTGATGGAATACTTGTGCAACAGGAGATCATCAGATCACAGCTGAAACCCGACGGCATATCCCCGCATCTACTCACAGAACCATTGAGACTCTCAGATGTTGTTTTTGAGGAAGAAGAGGACTGGGGCGTTTCAGGAAGTCTGTACCAGTAAGGTCATCATTTCTGGCCGCACAAATCTCTGTGTGGCCTTTCGTTTGCTTTTTCTTTTTTGTGGCGTATACCTAAGAGAGATGTATTAACAGAAAGGAGATAGAGATGCATAGTTGGGAATGTCGTCCTTACATCTTTTTTCTCCGAGAAGAACAAGCAGCTTTCGTTGTCTATGAAGAGAATAGATCGACCGAGCCACTGTTTTCGCAGATGGAAATAATCCTTGCTCTTACGGGTCTCTGTAAACTCGGACATATCGATGTTTTCACCTCAGAAGTTCTTCAGGTGTGCGCCCGACAGGTTCCTATTCGAGAGGAAGGGATTCGCCCCCGTCTTATTTCAGAGGGTATTGAAATTCGGGTCATACGCTTTTTCTCGAAGGATGATGCACCGTTTGGAGTTGAGGGGGGTGAGATGCTTGCACCTAAGGCACCCCACGTCATGTAGCTAGTTTCAGCCGCGACCAGCCCCAGTTGAAAAACTGGAGTGGGTCGCGGTCTTCGTTTTTGCTTGCCCTCCGTAGCCTTCCCTGTCCTTCGTAGCTTTAGCAAAGAAGGGGGCGAAGGAGGGGCGCTCTTTTAATATTTTGCTACAATAGCCCCATGTCGCTCGCCCTCTACCGAAAATATCGTCCACAGGAGTTTGATGACGTCCGCGGACAGGATCAAGTGGTGAAGCCACTTCAGGGTGCTTTGAAACAGGGAAATATATCGCACGCATATCTGTTCACTGGCACACGTGGTACAGGAAAAACATCGGTAGCGCGAATTGTGGCGCGTGCGCTTGGCACAACTGACACTGATCTCTACGAACTTGATGCCGCATCAAATCGTGGCATTGAAGACGTTCGCGCACTTCGTGAAGCGGTGAATACACTGCCATTTGAATCAACGTATAAGGTCTACATTATTGACGAAGTGCACATGCTTACAAAAGAAGCATTCAACGCGCTTTTGAAAACACTCGAAGAACCACCAGCGCACGTCATTTTTATTCTCGCGACAACAGAACTCGAAAAACTCCCCGAAACAATTGTTTCTCGCTGTGAAGTGCACACCTTCAAATCACCTTCACGAAAACTTCTTAAGGAATACGTTGTTGAGGTTGCGAAGAAAGAAGGTTTTAAACTTGAGCATGCGGCAGGGGAGTTGATCGCACTTTTGGCTGACGGATCGTTCCGTGATGCAAACGGCGTCTTGCAGAAAATTCTTGCATCGTCGTCTGATAAAACAGTTTCAGTCGATGAAGTCGCGCTTATTATGTCGGCTCCAAAAGGCGAGCTCGTCAATGGCATTCTGTACGCAATCCAAGAAAGTGACGCTTCGCGCGGCCTTGCCGCGCTTCGCTCCGCGACAGATTCCGGTGTTGATATGAAGGTATTTGCAAAACTGTTGTTGGAAAAACTGCGCGCAGTATTGTTACTTCGTTATTCGAAAGATATGAAAGATGTGTTTGCAGAAGAGTTTTCTGAAGAAGATCTTTCTATTTTGGAAGGATTTGCACATACAGAAAATCCAAAAATAAATTCAACGGTGCTTACACGATTCTTGGACGCATATGGAGCAGTGTCTCGTGCGTACATTGCTCACTTGCCTCTTGAATTGGCACTTGTAGATACCGTTTCTCCACATGAAGTACAACGTTAAAGTTGTGTTGCGTGGAGATTTTGTGAAAGAAACTCCAGAGGGGCTTGAAGTTGGTATTCGCGCCACGCCAGAAAAAGGGAAGGCAAATATGGAACTTATCCGCGTGCTCGCAAAACATTTTAATGTTCCACAAAGCGCGGTGTGTATTGTTGCGGGCACCACATCTCGCAACAAAATTGTTGAGATAGATGACACCTTTATAAAATAGGTTTCAAAAGGTATAGTGTGGCTACTGCGGGATCGTCTAATGGTAGGACACCTCCCTTTGGAGGAGGGTATCTTGGTTCGAATCCAAGTCCCGCAACATTCGTTCGCATACTCACCGGCATATGACACGTGTCCGTTCTTGCTAGAACGGCACTCCCGCTCGTGCCGTCGCACTGCGCGAGTCATATACCTGTGATATGCTCACTTTACCGGTCAATACAAAGAGAGGATTCAAAAATCCAGTGTCCCGCAACAATATAAAACTATGGAAAGAGTAAAATGTAAAATTTGTGGAGAAACATTTTCTTCAGGCCTCGCAACTCATATAAACAGAAAACACAAACTGTCTTCACTTGAATACCAAAAACGATTTCCAAGAGCAAAGCTAGTGTCTGATGAATATCGACAAATGATGAGTAATCGTGCGAAGGATCTATTTGAAAAAGATCCAACAATGAGAAAAAAAGTTGCAGAGCGAACCTTCGACTTTATTAACAGCAAAAGACTACAGCCCTTGCTTCAGAGAGACTATAAATCTGCAAAAATTTGCCTAAAAAATTCCTTATGGAAACCATCCATCATTTTATATGGTTCGATTATTGAAGCTATATTAATTGAAAAATATCCAAAAGCAAAAAACTTTAATGATGCTCTTGAGATTGCACACAAAAATGGCTATCTTTCCGACATGGAAAATCATAAAATTCACATCATCAGAGATTTAAGGAACTATGTGCATTTACACAAGGAACTATCGGAGGGAAATGGAGAAATAAGTGAACATTGGGCAAAAACAGCAGCAGATATTTGTGAATCGATTATAAGAAACTTTTAATTTGTAAACTAGGTAAATGGGGTCAGGCACCTTTTCTGGGCCGTCCACGTCTCTTTTCCTCTCGTACCATTTTTTGAGTAAATGATGCCTAACCGGCTATTTGTGCTAGGGTACATATATGAAAGAGAAAATCATTATCGGGGCGCTTGTCATTGTCGTCCTTGCAGCCGTTCTAACGGCAGTCATAAAGTCACGTCTTGCCGATGAAATCGGTGTATTGGGTTCATGGGATTCAACACAAGGAGAAGGATTTCATTTCAACTTTCCACGACGAATTGGAGCTGAATACACGTTTACGTACGATTGGCCACCAAAAATTATTATTTCTGACGCGCCATATCTCTGTACCACTGCGGGAACTGAAATTGCGCGCGCAGGCGAAACGGAAGAACGCACTATTGATGGACACACGTATTGTGTGACTGAAATAAAAAATAGTGGAGATGGAAATATTTACACACAGTACGCGTATGTATTTGTGAAGGATGACCGAACTGTGGCACTTGCATTCAGTACACGATCTCTGCAGTGCAATGACTTGAATGAAAAGGAACAAGAGCTTTGTGAGGCGGAACGAAAAGATCTTAACCTCGATTCACTTATCGACGATATCGCACAAACGATAAAATTCAACTAGAAAAAAGGCCGCGGAAGCGGCCTTTTGTGTATCCAATTGACAATACAGCCAGTATGCTAAAATAGTTCCATGAAAAAATTCATTATAGCACTTATTGTCATTATTCTAATTGGGCTCGGTATTTGGGTGATTACAACACGTAAGCCGGAGACTACAGAGACACCAGAGACAGCAACAACAACGAATGCAACAACGACTCCTGTTGCTCTCGAAGAAACATCTATTGGTATATCAATTAAGGGTCGTGAGATTCCTATCTATCACTTTGGTGAAGGAGATAAAGAGGTTTTGTTTGTCGGAGGTATTCACGGTGGTTATGAATGGAACACAGTATTGCTTTCATACGAACTTATTGATTTCTTGGAAGCAAATCCAGATGAGATTGCAGATGGTGTGACGGTATCAGTTATTCCTGTATTGAACCCAGATGGTTTGGAAGAAGTTGTGGGTACATCAGGACGATTCACTAAAGAAGACGTGCCAACTGCAAAGAGCGAAACAATTCCTGGACGCTTCAACGCAAACGATGTTGACCTCAATCGCAACTTTGATTGTGATTGGCAAGCAACAGGTGTATGGCAGCAAACTCCAGTAAGCGGCGGTACAGGAGCCTTCTCTGAACGAGAAAGCCAAGCAATGAAGGCCTACATTGAGAAAAATGACCCAGACGCAGTGGTTGTGTTCTACAGCTCAGCGGGTGGAGTCTTTGCTTCAAACTGTCACGGTGGTGTATCTGAAGAGACACTTGAATTGACGAACCTCTACGCAAAGGCATCAGGGTATCCCGCATACGAAGAGTTTGATTTTTACGACATTACAGGTGACATGGTGAACTGGCTTGCGAAAGAAAGCATTCCAGCAATCAGCGTTCTCCTTACAACACACGACACAACAGAGTGGGAAAAGAACTGGAAGGGTGCTGACGCAGTTATTGAATACGTTGCCAGCCAAGAATAATGCGACCCATCGGTAAAAAGATTGTCGGAGGCATTCTCCTTCTTGGAGTGCTCATTGGTCTCCTTGTTTTTTTCCTGCGCGACAAAGTTCCTGAAGTTGTTCCGCCTGTAGAGGAAACACCTGTTGTTACGCGTGCGACGATTGGTACTTCGGTCCTTGGTCGTCCTATTGAGGCGATAACATTTGGTGACGGTGAAAACCATCTCGTATTTGTTGGAGGCATTCACGGCGGATATGAATGGAATAGCGTTTTGCTTGCGTATGAAGCGATGGATTACTTAACACTTCATCCTGAAGTAATTCCTGACGCACTCATGGTAACGATTATCCCTTCAGCAAATCCTGACGGCGTATTTAAAATCATAGGGAAGGAAGGACGCTTCACACTCGCTGACGTTTCGCTTGGGGGAGATGATTCTCTTGGACGTTTCAATGCAAACAACGTTGACCTCAACCGCAACTTTGATTGTAAATGGAAACCAGAAAGTACATGGCGCGGGAACGTCGTGTCTGCGGGCACGTCTGCATTCTCTGAACCTGAAACTCGAGCGATTCGTGATTTTGTGACCGCACAAAGCCCCGATGCTTTTGTGTTCTGGCACAGCCAAGCAAATGCCGTGTATGCATCAGAGTGTGAAATGGGTATTTTACCCGAGACGCGCACACTCATGACCTCATACGCAACTGCCGCTGGGTATCAAACAGTCGATGTATTTGATAGTTATGAAGTGACAGGGGACGCCGAAGGGTGGCTTGCTTCAATTAATATTCCTGCAATTACGGTAGAGCTTTCAACGCACGAAACGATTGAATGGGATAAAAACCTTCGTGGTATGTTAGCGCTCTTCAAACAGTATTCGCTCTGAAAGGGTGCTTATTGACTTCTCTGGCTTCTTGTGATATAATCCTCTCAGAAAAGGAGGTGGTAAAAAGTGCGGAATCCTTATGTTCCTCGTAACACAGTACGAAAAGAAGTTGGCGCGTATGAACTCGGTATTGTTGCCGAATACGCTGGTCTCAATGACCACGAAAAGGTCTTGCCCAGTGCAACAGGCCAAGGTGTTGCCTTCGCTGCATACCTCTTAGATCAAGAAGTATTGCAAGAGGTTGCGTGGGGTAACACTGAGCATCTGGGTCCCGGAGCGGATGTATTGCACAAAGCGAAGCTCAAGCACCTGCACTTCTTTGGTGTTTCATCGAAGCGTGTGGTCTCAGTTACCTCAAACAATACGATTCAGGAGGTGACAGAAATTCACAAGGTGCGTCCGGATGTGAAGAGCATTCTTCTCATTTGCGACGGGCCGCATGCGCGGCGATATCGAAGGCTTCTCAAGTACTTTTACCCAGATGCGACGATTGATCTTTTGACTTTCCGTGCGCTCTGGAACGAGAATCATCCGAGTCCGTGGCAGAGATCGCGATTTAAGTGGTGGACGATTAACATCGTTTATCACACAATCATGCTCTGCTTTGCGTACACCGGTCAGATGTGCCACTTCGTTGAGAAGTTCGGCAAAAAGATGCATGTCAATTGAAGCTCTGTGTGGGCCACATGTCCATACGGGGCTTTTTCTTATTCAAAAATATTCCACATATCTTCGTCCTCATGCCCATCAATCTTAAATATTGCAACACCGCGTAACCCCAACTCATCGGCGAGCTCAACTTTATCTTCGATTGCTTCTGCATCGCTCCACCACACCACATAGACCGGAACGGCTTGTCCTGTCATACCGGCGTAGGCGAGTGCTTGTGCGGCGGCTTTATTCCCTTCGGGGGTGTTTGCAGGAATACGAAGATTTCGTGGCAAATCGTCCTCAATGAAGTCAGGAAGGTACGAAAAACTTAATTCACCCGCGCTGTTTCGTGATGGCTCCACATCTTTATCGTCTGCTTTATCGAGTGCGGTGTCCGGATTTCGTGAACCGACCTTATTGTATTCCAAAAATTGATCAGGAATCGTAATGACTTCAAATTCATGTCCGTAGGTAGGAATACCCAACATCATTTTGTCGCGAGGAATTGAGAGCGCCATGTAGTCAACTACCTTACGTACCCATGCAGGGTCAGATACAGGAATGTATGGCGCGCCCTTACGCATATCGTTTAACAAAAGATCAGCGCGTTGTTGATCATACGTCATGATTTGCACGCGGTCACAGTACAAACCGATAGCGGGGAGGTTGTTTGCGTACTCGATTGTATCAGGAACAACTCGGTAGAGAGATTCAGGCGGCGTGCGTGATTCAATTGCGCAGGAAAGCATTTTTGATCCCAATTCTTTTTTGAGTTCACGCAAGAACAGTGCAAAGAAAAGATTTGTGTCAGCTAATTTCCCTTCATAGTTAATATCAACACCATCGTAGCGGCCATCTTCAACCATATCAACAATTTCTTCGACGTGATCTTTCATACGTCGTGCATTAGTCAAAATGCTATGCACCAAAGGGCCGTTGCTTGTGGTGACGGTCGGAATAATCAACACATCCTCATGACGCGCTTTTGTGAAAAGACGCTTCCATATGCGTTTATCCAAATCTGCGAGGTCACTTAGCGTGCCGTCTGACTTAATAACGTAGGCAAACGGATGGATTTCGGTGAGTGTTTCAAGGTGTTGAGCCGCATCTCGCGTTCCTGAAGTGACGGTCCAGTAGGGAATCCAACCTGTTACCTCTAAATCTGGAATATCTGCATGCGCAAAGAAGGGCGCTAGAACAAGCCCTAGAATACAGAGGAAACTGAAACCAAAATGGTGTACTTTTTGCATAGGTGTATTGGTAGTAGTATACCTGATACACTATCTTTATTGGCTGAAAAATTTCATGAAGATATGAATACACATACAGAGCATCACAGCGATACCAGAGAGAAAGCCCAGTCAGTCTACATATACGCTCTTATTGGCTTTGTGTTGTGCGCGGGACTTGCATTGGGCTGGTGGAGAGCACAGACAAAACTTGCCACAGCGAATGAAAAATATACGACAGAGGTAGGGGATCTCTCAACAAAACTTGGAGAAAAAGAGTTGGAAAATAAAACATTGTCTGAGGCTCTTTACTCTGAACAAAAAAAGAACGAGGATTTGGAGGACCAAATTGATGATATTGCTGACACGGTTGGTATGCTCGAAAAATTGAGTAAAACTGATCCTGAACTATTGCAGAAATACTCCAAAGTGTACTTTTTGAATGAACACTACTCACCGCCATCGTTCAAAGAAATAGAAAAACAATATAGATATCCAGAAGTTGAGGCAGAAAACATTCACTCAAAAGTATGGCCTTTTTTGGAAGACCTCATGGAAGAAGCAGATAACGATAACGTGGATCTTCGCATCATTTCCGCATTCCGTTCATTTGGAGAACAGACAACACTCAAATCGAGCTACAGTGTCGTCTATGGTGCGGGTACGGCGAATCAATTTTCTGCAGATCAAGGATATTCAGAACATCAACTCGGCACGACGGTGGATTTTTCAACGGTCGCAACAAACGGCGCGCTTGATGGATTCAATGTTACACCAGCATATACGTGGCTTCTCGCAAACGCATACAAATACGGATTTGTTCTTTCGTATCCTGAAAACAATACCTACTACCAATTCGAACCATGGCATTGGCGTTTTGTCGGTCTCGATCTCGCAAAAGACCTCCATCGTGAAAAAGAGTACTTCTATGACATGGACCAGCGGGATATTGATACGTATCTTGTAAGTATTTTTGACCGATAGGAAAAAGTAGTACTATAGAGAAAGTAACAGGCATTTATTATTCTAGTTCTACGTTTTCCATGCTTACCATCAACATCAAGACGGTGCACATGCAATTGACACCGGCAATTCGTTCATATGCAGAAGAAAAAGTGCGTATGATCGAACGGTTCCTCGGTCCTCGCGATGCAGATCCGTTTGTACAAGTCGAGTTGGGACAGACAACACAGCACCATCACTCAGGAGATATTTTTAGGGCAGAGATGAATTTGACGACTGCAGACGGGGCGCTCCGAGCAGTTGCAGAGAAGGATGACCTGTATGCTGCAATCGATGCGGCAAAGGACAGTCTTGTTGATGAACTTCAGCGAACAAAGAGCAAGAAAACACATTTGTTGCGCAAGGGGGGTCGTTTTATGAAAAATATACTTCGTTCCATGGGACTCGGAGAAAACTAATATGCGAAATGCTCTTTGGTCACTCGTTAAGCTAAGTATTGTTGCACTTGTTGCATACTTTATTATTTCAAGTATTCCCGATATGAATTCATTACCAATTGCAGATGAACCACAAATTGGAACGTCGTCTGATACAACAAAAACAGCAGGCGCGACACAAGCAATTTTTCACACAAATCGTGGAGACTTCACGTTTGAATTGTTTTCCGACGCCATGCCAATTACGACAGGTAATTTTATAAAACTTGCAGGAGATGGTTTTTACGACAACACGCGTTTTCATCGTGTGATTGCAGGGTTCATGATTCAAGGAGGGGATCCTTTGACGAAAGACGCAACACAAACAATGCGTTGGGGCACGGGTGGTCCGGGCTACACGATTGAAGACGAATTTGTTGAAGGATATTCAAATGTGCGCGGCACGATAGCAATGGCAAACACAGGTCAGAAAAACTCAGGTGGTAGCCAGTTCTTTATCAGCGTTGTTGATAATACCGGACTCGATTTTGACAAGCCACCAATGGGAAGCTCGCATCCTGTATTTGGAAAAGTGATTTCCGGAATGGAAATTGTTGATGCAATCGCAACAACCGAAACTGCGACAGGTGACCGACCAGTTGAAGATGTTGTTATCACGAGCGTTGAGATTGTTCGTTAAACGCATTTGAAAATCCACCTACTGTGTTGTGGGCTCCAATCCTCCCTCACAATAGAAAAACTATTGCTCGGTTTGGTCCTCGCCCACGCCTTGTATCTGGAATTTCAAATGTGTTTAAGATACAAGATAGCGTTGAAATTCGTCCCAAGTCATTTCTTTTCGTCCTTCGGGAATAACACTCTCAATTGTGAGGATGTTATTTTCGTATGAGGCTTTGGTTATAACAACGCGAATTTGTTTTCCGTGCTTTTCTGCAAAGAAGTAGGCACGTGGCCAAATCTCGTACGCACAAATCTTTTTGAAATTAGTGAATGGATCGTCGGTGAGAGTAATCAAACCAGCTTCTTTCTCTATTTTTTTGCAAAATGTTGCTTGTGTGTGGTCTTGGGGAATTGGCGTAATATTTCCTTGTACAAATTCTGGGAGCGTAGTTGAAAGGAGCGTGCCGCCCGCTTCTCCTAAAAGTGCACGAAGCTCAACTGCTCCAATAGGCCATGATAAAAGTGCACCACCGACCGATGCATGAGCAAGAATGGGACCGTGGTCCATTTCTTTGTCGAGAAGTATGATAGAAATACCTACACCATCTTTTGTACCCTCAAAAAGAATTTGTGATTCAACGGGAGCAGGACCACGATGGCGCGGCAAGAGAGATGGGTGCATGTTTATTGTTCCTAAACGAGGAAGTGAAAGAATTGTGTGTGGGAGAATTTTTCCATACGCAACAACAACAAAGACATCCCATTCAGAAATGCTGTACGAAGTGGGGGAGAGCGCTTCCATAAATGTATGGTCAGAAAGTTTCTCGGGTGAAAGTACAGGAATATTTCGCTCATTCGCCCAAACCTTTACGTCTGTTGGGGTAAGTTCAAGTCCGCGACCAACTTTTCTGTCAGGAGCCGTCACAATGAGACGGGGAAGCAGTCCATGTGTTTCAAGGGCCTCGAGCGATGCAACAGCAATATCAGGCGTTCCCCAAAAAACAAATTTAATATCCATAATGAGGTTTGTTAGGATGCATTTCTTTTACGTTGCGTGCTTTGTCGATAAACAAAATGCCGTTGAGATGATCAATTTCGTGTTGAAAAATATGTGAGAGGAGACGGCCGCCGCCGAGTGTGAATGCTTTGCCGTTCACGTCGTGTGCGCGCACCGTAGCTTTTATAAAACGCTCGACCTCACCATATTGCCAGCGGACAGAAAGACATCCTTCTTCCATCCATTCTTTTTTCTGCGCAGTGTTTACGATTTCTGGATTAATGAAAACACGGTCCGATGCTAGTGAGCCGTCTCTTTTTTTGCGAAGTACTTTCCCTGATATAACAAAAATACGGAGAGGAATGCCAATTTGGGGTGCGGCAATCGCAACACCGTCATTTTCTCCAGAGAGTGCATCAGACATGCGCGCAATGATTTCATGAAGTTTTTCACTTCCAAAATCAGCCTGTGCAACAGGTCCGGCCTTACCCCGAAGTGTGTGATTTTCTTTTTGTACGATATCAACCATGTAGCTCTAGTATATCTTTCTTTCTTAAAAAAAAGCCTCAGACAAGGGCCTTGTCCAGGGGACACCTTGTCGAGGCAAATGTTGGAGGGTGTTGGTCGGAACCAACAAAAATACAATACATTTTTTCTTGAATTTCGTCAATTCATGCGTATACTTGTGGCGATATGGCAAAAGTATATGTCGGTATGTCAGGAGGCGTGGATAGCTCTGTATCTGCCGCACTTCTCAAGGATGGTGGGCACGATGTAACGGGTGTATTCATCAAAACATGGCACCCTGAATTTTTGACGTGCACATGGCGCGAAGACCGAGCGGATGCGATGGCGGTGTGTGCGAAACTCAACATACCTTTTGAAACTCTTGATCTTGAAGAAGCGTACAAACGTGATGTCGCCGACTATATGATTGAAGAATATAAACACGGTCGCACACCAAATCCAGATGTGATGTGTAATCGATTCATTAAGTTTGGAGGATTTTTCGAATATGCGCGTGCACACGGAGCGGAATATGTGGCAACGGGTCACTATGCGCGTGTTGAGACAGATGAAGATGGAAACACGTCACTCTTGACTGGTATTGATACAAATAAAGATCAAAGCTATTTTTTGTGGGCAGTACCACAAGAGAAATTACAGCACGTTCTTTTTCCAATTGGTGAGTATAAAAAATCAGAGGTGCGAGAGATTGCAAAACGTTTTGACCTTCCTGTTGCGGATAAAAAAGATAGTCAGGGGGTGTGTTTCCTTGGAAAACTTGAAATGCGGGATTTTTTGAAGCGCTATATCGAAGAAAAACAGGGGGACGTATTGTCAGTTTCAGGGGAAGTTATTGGACACCATGAAGGAGCATTTTTCTATACACGCGGACAGCGTCATGGTTTTACCATCACAAAGAAAACTCCGAACGATACGCCATATTATGTTGTTGATAAAAATATCGACACAAACACAATTACGGTGTCTCAAGATGTGCTTGGAGAAAATGAACATGCATACATTGGTGCCGTACTTGAAAATACGGCGTGGACAAATGGTATGCCCGAAGAAGAAAAAGAATATACCTGTCGGTTCCGCTATCGTCAGCCACGTCTTCCATGTCGTATACAGGAAACAGAGGAAGGGTACGCGGTTACCTTTACTGAACCTGTTGCCTCACTTAACTCTGGACAGTCCATTGTGTTGTATGACGGAGAAACATGCCTCGGTGGTGGAGTTATCCAAAAGACAACAAAAGGCTAGTGCTATATACTGGAGATGTATGGCAACACATCTCGTAAGAAAACTCGATGGCGCACTTGAGCCGTTTGATTCGTCAAAGCTCGTTCGCTCGCTCAAAAACGCCGGTGCAACAGAGGCGACTGTGGTGGATATTGTCGGACACATCGAACGCGAGATGAAAGACGGCATGACGACGTCGCACATCTATCGTCATGCGCGAAGACTCCTGAAGAAGCACGCCGATTCGCCGGTTGCGGCGCGTTACTCACTCAGACGTGCAGTCCTTGAACTTGGTCCGTCAGGTTTTCCATTTGAAACATTGCTCGGTGAGGTCTTTAAAAAGAAAGGATACAACGTTCGTGTCGGTGAAATTATGAAAGGACACTGTGTTGATCATGAAATAGACGTGATTGCGCACAACGACAAAGAACTCATCCTCGTTGAAGCAAAATTTCATAATGCCCAAGGGTTTAAGACAGATGTAAAAGTTGCGCTCTATATTCACGGACGTTTTCTTGATTTAGAAGCAGGGGGGTTCGAAGGATTGGTGCCACGTGGAGGAAAAGCACAATCGTGGGTGGTGACGAACACAAAGTTTACTGAGAATGCGATTCGCTACGGTACATGTGTGGGTATGCACATGATTGGTTGGGGATACCCATCAAAAGGTAATGTCCAAGACCTCATTGAAGAAGCGGGTCTTCACCCACTGTCATGTCTCACAACGTTAACGGGAAAAGAAAAAGAAACGTTGTACCAAAACGGTGTTGTGTTGTGTCGCGGTGTTGTTGATAATCCTAATGTGCTTGAACGTGCGGGGGTTACGGGACCGAAGGTGGCAACAGTGCTTGCCGAAGCGAACCGTCTCTGTGTGCCATTTACTGCGGAAGATATCAAACACGACGCATAAGTATCATGACGAGAACATTTTCAGAACATCCACGTTTTACGAGTATCATTACGTTTCTTCTTATTTTCTTTGGCATTGTTCTTGTCGTATGGTTGCTTATTTCGCGCGACACGAAATCGAGTGATGACACAACAGTAACGGCATCAACAACTCCCGAAGAAGAAAGAGGGACGGCGCTTGATCCACGGCAACCATTTCGTGAAGCACGTACTGACATAGAGAATGATTCTCTTGTAAAAGTTGGATCGGATAGTGTTGCGGTAAAAAACCAGAAGGCGGGAGATGTCGTGTATGTTGATTCAGTGACACTGACAAAATCTGGGTGGGTTGCAATTCGTGAAGAAAGTTCAGGGTCAATTCTTGGTGCCGCTCGATTTGATGGGGGCGTTTGGCAGGGGACCATTATCCTTCTTCGCGCAATGACCGTAGGTAGCTCATACAGCGCAATCGTATTTCATGATGACGGGGACAAAGAATTCGATTTTAAAAAAGATACTGTTGTGATGCGTAATGACGTTGTTGTCAGCGCATCATTTATTGCATACTAATATATGGAAAGCATACTCGCACAAATCCCAATGTTTCTTCAGTTGTTGATTGCAACGTCACTCGGCATGCTCATCGGTGTTGAACGAACACTTGCACACAAAACCGCAGGGCTCCGTACGTACGGACTCGTATCTCTTGGCTCATGTTTGTTTGTACTCACTGCGCTTACAGTTGGTCAGACAATGTCTATTGATGAGTCGGACGTCATGCGTGTTGTCGCAGGCATTATCACAGGCATCGGATTTTTGGGTGCCGGTGTCATCATTTTGCGTGAACAAACAGCGGTAGGACTTACCACAGCGGCAGGTCTCTGGGTAACAGCAGGTATTGGTGTTGCTGTCGGTTTCGGTCTCTACGGGCTCGCAATTGCAACAGCCGCTCTTACCCTTATGACGCTTACTGTATTTTGGTACGTCGAGCACAGAATAACGCCACAATAGGCGAGGGGGGATTGACTTTTACCCCTATTTTGGTATAATACCAACAGAAAGTTCCCCACAATTAACGAGAGTTTTAAGAAACAGGAGGCATACGTGGACATAACGAACACGAATGATGTAATTCGTCGCGAGCGGGCAAGAGTTCTTGCTCTGCTCGCCGAGCACGGAGGTTCGCTGTCGATCAATCGTCTCAAGCGGTTCGATGTCCCGCTTTGGGCAGTCACCAATCTCTACGTGAGGGGTGATGTCCGAGTTATCGGAGATCCTGATGATTCGGACACGATCGTCGAGCTCACCGTGCCCGTGCTCCCAAAGAAGAACCAGGAGTCTTCGGCCTACGCCGACCGGTTGCCGGGATTCCCGAGCGCATTCGTTCCGCACTGGGTCGTCGAGAAGTTTCGCGAGATCACGGGTGTTCCGAAGAAGTAGTCTTCGTTTCAGCAGACGCCGCCGCATTTCCTATGCGCCGGCGTCTTTTCTTTTCATGATACAATCGCCTCATGGCATTTGAGCGAAAATACAAATCGAAGGTATTTGATCCGCAATCAAAGGAACCATTTACCTTTTCTCGCTCGAAAATTGATCTCTTTACGGAATGTCCTCGTTGTTTTTATTTGGACGCGCGTCTTGGCGTGAAGCGTGTACAAGGACCCTCGTTTACACTCAATAATGCAGTCGACGAACTTTTGAAACGCGAGTTTGATATTCATCGAGCAGCAAAGTCGGTACACCCATTTTTGAAAACGTATGGTTTGGACGCAGTACCATTTGATGATGAACGCATGGAAGAATGGCGTGACGCACTTCGTCGAGGCATTAAGACACACCACGAAGAAACAAACCTTATTTTGCGTGGTGGTGTTGACGATGTTTGGATAACACCGAAAGGAGAATTGATTATTGTTGATTACAAAGCAACATCAAAAAAAGAAGGACCAAAGACAAAAGACGACCTCTATCCTTCATACAAAAAACAAATTGAAATATATCAGTGGTTATTTCGCCGGAATGGATTCACTGTTTCGCCAACGGCATATTTTGTGTACGTGAACGGTAAAAGCGATGCAAAAGCATTTGATGCAAAACTTGAATTTGATGTGGAGCTTATTCCGTATACAGGGGATGATTCGTGGGTTGAGCCTGCTATCTATAAAATGAAAGAAACGCTCATGTCAGATGAGATTCCTCCAATGGGAACGTCGTTTGGTGGCGGACCATGTGATTTTTGTACGTATCGCGAAGTAGCGGGAAAAGCGTTCAAACAACACGTTATCGAAACCCAGAAAACAAACAACAAAGAACAGAAAACAAATAATAGAAAACAAAAAGGAGAGAAGAAAAAAGATGAAGAAAAAACAGAAACTACAACGGAGAGCCTCTTTTAATGGAACACAGACAGCGTTCGCACAGAGGGTGTATGCAGTTGTTGCGAAAATTCCGAGAGGAAAAACGATGACGTATGCGGAAGTTGCGAAACGCGCGGGACGCGTGCACGCGTCCCGCGCTGTGGGTTCAGTTATGGGTGCAAACAAGGACAAGCGCGTGCCATGTCATCGTGTCATTCGCAGTGACGGCGGCATGGGCGGCTATGCATTTGGAGGTCCGCAAAAGAAACTTCAGATTTTAAAACGTGAAGGTGCTCTTTAGCATATATCGAGGCGTTGCCTCAATATATTGAGGCAACGCCTCTGCAGAACAATAAATCATTTGAGCAAAACTCTTTTTGTGCTATAGATACAGAAAGACACACTCTGTTCTTTATTCATGAAAGGGGTGAACTGTGTGGGACCCGTACGCTGAATTCAAAACGGAGACGTTACCAAATGGTCTCACACTCCACGTCGCACATTGGCCAAGACGGTCAGGTGTCGCCATTGGAATTTTGGTTCACAGTGGCGCGCGACATGATCCTGTTGAACGGGAGGGTGTTGCGCACTTCGTCGAGCACGTGGTGTTTGAAAATGCCACGGTGACGCGAAAAGAAATCGAGCAACACATCAAAGCATGTGGCGGAAAAACGAACGGGTTAGCTGGAACGGACTACTCTGCTACAGATTACAACTTTTTTGTGCCTGCCGAGGTTCCGCTACTCACGAACTTGCTCAATGTATACGGGCACATGTTACTCAACGCAATACTTGAGCGATGTGTTGAACGGGAGCGAGAGATCATCATCGGTGAGTTCAACACAACATACCCGATGGAGTTTGCTGTTGATTTTGCGAAACGGCGTCAGCAGGCAATCTACAATGCCCATTGGCGAGGGCGCTTTTTCGATCAGACAGGACGCCCCGACTCAGTTCAGTGCACTACACAAGAAAATCTGCAAATGTTCTACGACGCACACTACGTGCCGGCGAACATAAGTGTGGTCTGTGTGGGAGGGCTTACACTTCGGGATGCCATGAGACTTTTCTCACGAAGTCCCTTTGGTGTTGATAAAGCCGGAGAACGCATAGCGCTCCCTACACCTCTGCACACCTTCTTGTCACCGACAGAGAACGAGTATCGTGTTTCAATGTCGGAGTACCTCCGCAAAAAAGAAACAACACGCACGGCGAGTTATGAAAGCGCCGCTGTCCTTCCGGGATGTCTGTCTATACAAGCACTCGATGTGGTTGAGGGCATGTTGCGTGAAGTACTTGCAGATGAGGTTCGCGAGAGGCGTGGTTGGACGTACTCGATTGAGCCATCGTTTGATCCTCTGGGTGACATCTGTGATTTCTCGATAAGTTGTGATGCACTCAAGATCAAAGCACTCGACGATGTCGAGAAGGTTGTGAACGAATGTATCGATTCTCTCTCCTCACGAGAGGACCTCTTTAGGAGGATTCGTGATGAGAATGTCCAAGAGAAATGTCTTTTGGATTCGACAGTGCAATCGGTATGTGATGGGGCACTTCGCGATCTTACACTCGAGCACCGCATTTCTCCTGTCGCCGAAGACATCGAAGAACTCAGAGCCTTGACGATGGACGATATTCACGCCGTTCTCTCGTGGATTACGCCCGAGCGCAGATGGACGCGCTTCGTCGAGCCCTAATATGAATACAGCGCCCAGCCCCCAGTAAAAATTGGAGTTGGGCGTTTTCTTTTTGTGGTATAATGACGTTATGGCCTATAATCTCAGTGGATTTAAAGCAAAAGGAAAGGAAATTGAAGAGTGGCTTAAGAAAGAGCTTTCGGCGATTCACACAGGACGTGCATCAATCGCGCTTCTTGATGGTATTCGCGCAGAAGTATACGGCAATTTTATGCCACTCCAGCAGGTTGCAAACATGACGGTTGAAGATGCGCGTTCAATTCGTATTGTTCCGTGGGATAAAGGGGCAATGGGGGCAATCGACAGCGCACTTCGTGAGGCAAATCTCGGTGTATCTGTGTCTGCAGACGATAAAGGTATTCGTGTTATTTTTCCTGAACTCACCGGAGAGAGCCGTGAGAAGTACGTAAAAATTGTTGGTAAGAAACTCGAAGAAGCGCGTATTTCTGTTCGTAGTGCGCGCGAAGAAGTGTGGAGCGATATTCAGTCACAAGAAAAAGACGGAAAACTTTCTGAAGACGAAAAATTTCGTGGCAAAGAAGACATGGAAAAGAGTGTGAAAGAAATGAATGAAGCATTAGAAGCGGTTGCAAAACGAAAGGAAGACGAAATCCGAGGCTAACATGTCTGTACTTATTTTCATTATCGTACTCGCCGTTTTGATTCTCGTGCATGAGCTCGGGCATTTTCTTGCGGCAAAGTCAGCGGGCGTGCGTGTGGATGAATTCGGGCTTGGTTTTCCTCCAAAGGTTGTGTCATGGAAGCCAGAAAATAGCGAAACAACATATTCATTGAACTGGATTCCGTTTGGCGGTTTTGTAAAAATCGTCGGTGAAGACGGGGAAGAGGGCGTGGTGTCGGATCCACGAAATATGATGGCAAAGGGGCCCCTCACAAAGATTTGGCTTCTTTCTGCTGGTGTTATTTTCAACTTCTTGCTTGCGTGGGCACTTATTTCAACAAGCTTCATGACAGGCCTTCCGACATCAGTGACGCCAGAAACAGCGGGAGTCATTGGCACGCCTACAACAACGCTCATTGAAGTTATTTCTGGAAGTGTTGCCGCAGATGCAGGACTTACGGCGGGAGATGAAATTGCCTACATTGAACTTCCACAATCAACAGACCGTATTGAAAATCCAACGGTAGAAGAAGTACAAGAATTTGTTGGTGCACGTGCGGGCGAACCATTTACACTTGGCTACCGTCGTCTCGATGTTATTACTGCGGTTGAAATAATACCGCGAGAAAATGTAGAAACAGGACGCGGTGTTATTGGTGTTGGTCTTGATTTTGTTGGCTTGGTGAAACTTCCACCACACGTTGCTGTTGCTGAAGGTTTGCGTACAACAGGAGAGCTTACATGGGCAATCGCTGTGGGTCTTATACACTTTATTGGAGATGCAGTTACAGGTGCCGCGGATTTCTCACAAGTTGCAGGTCCAGTTGGTATTGCAGGACTCGTGGGTGACGCTGCATCACGTGGAATCGTTGCACTTCTTTCATTCACCGCACTTATTTCTCTTAACCTTGCTGTTTTAAATCTGCTTCCATTTCCAGCGCTTGATGGAGGACGTATTCTTTTTGTCATCATTGAAACAATCAAAGGAACTCCGATTAAAGCAAAGACGGCTCAAGTGGTAAATACAATTGGTTTTGGATTTCTTATTCTCTTAATGCTTGTCGTCACGATTAGTGACATTGTGAAATTGTTTTAAAAAGAAAAACCTGCCGTTCGGCAGGTTTTCTTATTGGAATGCCTCAGTACGCTGGGGCACCGTCACTGTCGCAAAGTGGCAAAGACATCTGACCACGCATCATCCGACGTTTTTCGTGTCTGATTTTCGTAGCATACCGTTTTGTTAAGCGGTCAATGGTCGACTTTAGGTCGTCACTTAACGGCGACTGATCTGACTCTCGGCGGACGGCGTAGAGCAACTGAATTATTCGCTCACAGCTATCTCTTTTCACCATGGCAATTCCTTTCTTTCGGTGGAGAACAAGGTCTGACTCTCAGATTAGCACTCCCTTTAAATAGACCGCAATCTATGAGGGGATTACTTGTGAGATGTCTCATCGGAACGTACAATAGAGCAATGCGACAATCAGACCTTTTTACAAAAACACGCAAAGAAGCGCCAGCAGACGAAATTGCAAAGAATGCACAGCTTCTTATTCGTGGCGGTTTTGTACACAAAGAAATGGCAGGGGTGTACTCATTTTTGCCCCTCGGTTTGCGTGTGTTGAATAAAATTGCACACATTATTCGTGATGAAATGAACAAAGCAGGAGGGCAGGAGCTTTTGATGTCATCGTTTCACCCAAAAGAAAACTGGCTTGCGACAGGACGTTGGGACAGCATGACGGATCTCTATAAAGTTGCTGATTCATCAGGACGTGAAGTGGCACTTGGTCCAACACACGAAGAAATCATCGTGCCAATCATGCGCGAATATATTTCATCATATAAAGATCTTCCAAGGAGTGCCTATCAAATACAAAATAAATTTCGCATGGAATTGCGTGCGAAAGCAGGTATTTTGCGCGGCCGAGAGTTCATCATGAAGGATCTTTACTCGTTCCATGCAAATCAAGAAGACCTCGATACGTATTACGACATCATGACGAAGGTATACCAGAATGTGTATGACCGTGCCGGCATTGGGGATGAAACATATTTGACGCTCGCATCGGGAAGTTCATTTTCAAAATACTCCCACGAATTTCAAACTCTTACAGATTCTGGTGAAGACAACATTCACGTATGTGAGAAGTGTAAAGTTGCGGTGAACGGAGAAATACTTTCGGAGCAGTCAACATGTCCAAACTGTAAGGGGCCACTTGAACCAAAGAAAGCGGTTGAAGTTGGTAACATTTTTAAACTCGGAACGAAATATTCAGACCCATTTGCATTGACGTATAAAAACGAAGCAGGTGTGAATGTTCCTGTCATCATGGGTTGTTATGGTATTGGTCTTGGACGTTTGCTTGGTACGATTGTTGAAAAGTTGTCCGACGAAAAAGGAATTGTATGGCCTGCGGCAGTCTCACCATTTGATGTACATGTGGTGTCGTTAGCGAAAGAGGGTGAAGAAAACGTGTCAGGTCGTGCAGAAGAGCTTATTGCAAAGCTTGAAGGTGCAGGCTACGAGGTTTTGTATGACGATCGCGACCTCCGCCCAGGAGAAAAGTTCGCTGACGCTGATCTTATTGGTATTCCTCTTCGTGTTGTTGTCTCAACAAAGAACGCTAACATCGATACATTTGAAGTAAAACGTAGAACTGACGACGAAGCGAAGTCTCTTTCATACGATGAGCTTCTTTCACTACTTCCAAAACGGGCATAGATATTCCGCCTGTCAATTTTGCTATCTACCCAAATACCGTTAGAATTGGTAGGCAATGTGGAAAAAACTCCGACAAAAGGTGAGGGGCTTTATGTCTGATGATATTGGTGTCGATTTAGGCACTGCGAACACGCTCGTCTATGTGCGTGGCAAAGGCATCATCATTAATGAACCAACGGTTGTCGCCATCAACCAAAAGACAGGACAAGTAGTTGCGATCGGACATGAAGCAAAACGAATGCTTGGTCGCACGCCGGAACACATCACTGCAATTCGTCCGCTCGTCGATGGTGTGATTTCTGACTTCGAAGTGACTGAAGAATTTTTGGCGCACCTCATTCGTCGTGCACAAGGAGAAGGAAAAAAATTATTGGGACCACGTGTCGTGATTGGAGTTCCTTTTGGAACGACAAACGTTGAACGTCGTGCGGTGCGTGATGCAGCAAAGAACGCTGGTGCGCGCGAAGTACACGTGATGGAACAACCAACAGCGGCAGCACTTGGTATTCGCCTTCCAATTGAAGACGCGTCAGGGAGCATGGTGGTTGATATTGGTGGTGGTACGACTGATATCACGGTTATTTCTCTCAATGGTGTTGTAAACGGCAAGAATATTAAGGTTGCGGGGGATAGACTCAATAACGACATCATGACGTATATTCGTGATGAATTTAAAATTCTTATTGGTGAGCGAACGGCAGAGGATGTGAAGATTCAGGCAGGCGCGATTATCCCCGGTCCAGTGCCCCTTGAAGTGACGGTGCGCGGCCGTGATTTGGTGACAGGACTTCCTCGCGAAGTGATTGTGACGGATGCTGATGTGCGTGAAGCGATTGGTCCTTCAATTGATACATTGGTCGAAGCGATTAAAGAAGTACTTGAAACAACGCCACCGGAGATTGTGTCTGATGTGATGCGCCGAGGAATTTACCTTGTCGGTGGTGGCGCACTCATTCGTGGTTTTGATACGTTTCTCTCTGAGTGGTTGCATGTGCCCGTGTATATCGCTGACGATCCGTTGACATCAGTTGCACGTGGTACTGGTATGGTTGTTGAAGATACAGAGCGATATCGTGACGTTATTGTCACCGAAGACTATGTCCTTCCCCCAACGGCATAATACACGCGACAGAAATATTGGATTTATCACAACAATAAGTATTTTGCTTATTGTTGTTGTACTTGCGTTCTTTTCACCACAGCCGCTTGAAAATGCGACGCGAGGCGCGGGGGTATCTTTGATGGGACTGCGTGTTGCTATTGGAGACGGTTTTGGACTTTTTGGTGCTGCATGGTCAGACAAAGTAAAGCTTGCCGAAGAAAATAAAAAACTGGAAGAGGAGATTGCAACATTAAAACTCAAAGCAGCGCTCTATGATGACATGAAGCGCATGTATGACGAGATTCACGCGCTCAGTGAAGAGCTCTCGGCAGATGCGAAAATCGCAACCGTACTCGCAACACCAGCAACAACTCCGTATGACATTCTTATTCTTGACGTTGGGACAAGCGCTGGTATTCGTGTGGGAGATGTTGTGATTGCATACAATCACGCAGTCATTGGTAAAATTACAGAAGCAGGAAAGACAACAGCACGTGTTGAGCTCTTTTCGTCACCAGAAAAAGAAACAGCATTTACTCTCGCAAAGACAGGGGATCCAGTTGTCGCAAAGGGACAGGGAGGCGGTTCATTCATTCTTCGAGTGCCACAAGATACTGTGGTTGCGGTTGATGACGCACTGACACTTCAATCGACACCAGAAAAAGTTGTAGCATTTGTGACGAGTGTATCAGTTGATCAAACAGAGGCGTATAAAACAGTGCATGCGGTAATACCCGTAAACGTCTACACCTTGCGCCATGTCGGAGTTGAGCACACACCATGATACAGCGCCTCATAACAACGCTCATATTGGCACTCGCTGTGTACTTTGTACCGTGGTGGCTTGTTGTTGCGGGGCTTGTGGCTGCACTTATGTCGTTTCCGCGCTACCTTGAAGTCGTTTTTGTTGCACTTCTCTTTGATCTGACGTACGGCGGTACTATCTTTGGTATTTCGGGATTTTTCACACTCGCGACAGCACTTGTGTATCTCATCTACACGTATATGCTTGTACCGCGCTTACGCCATGATGTTTTCCAAACGTCCTAACATTGTTCATCGCACCAAAGACATCGCACCTGATGAGATTTTTCTTGATGTGCACAATAGTCCGCGATTTAACCGAGATCAATTTGAAGGACGCATCGAACGTCCGATACACCGATCAACTATTTGGATATTCTCAGGGGTGCTTATATTTCTTGTTGTGCTTTTGACCGGACGCGTCTTCGTGCTTTCTGTTGTGCGTGGTGAAGCATTGTACGAGCAGTCTGAACATAACCGTCTCGATAACACTATTTTGTTTGCAGAGCGTGGCGTTATCTATGACAGGAACAGCGTGCCCTTGGCATGGAACGAGCTGTTTGAACACACGAGCTCAACAACGGCGACAACAACAGAACAAGAAGACTTTACGCGTCGAGTTTATTTTGAGGAATCAGGACTTTCGCACGTGCTTGGCTTTGTGAGTTATCCAAAGAAAGATAATGCCGGAAATTATTTTCAAACAGATATGGAGGGTATTTCGGGTATTGAAGAATCGTACGATGCACGATTAAAGGGAGAAACGGGACGCACGATTGTTGAACGTGACGCATTGGGTGACATTATTTCAACATCAGTCATTGATGAACCTGAAGCAGGCGAGGAACTCTACATTTCAATCGATAGCAGAATTCAGCACGAATTGTATGAGCGTATGAAGGCTCTCGCGACAGATGTAGGGTTTCGAGGGGGGGCGTCAATCATTCTTGATGTACACACCGGTGAGGTGTTGGCACTCGTCAGTTTTCCTGAATTTGATTCAAACGTGATGACGGACGGTGGAGACGCGGACCTCATTGCATCGTATCAACTTGACGAGACAACGCCATTTTTAAACCGTGCTATTGGTGGACTCTACACACCGGGATCTATTATGAAGCCGTTTTTTGCAACAGGTGCCTTGGAAGAAAAAATCATTGACCCACTAAAGACCATTTACAGTGATGGAGCACTTCGTGTGCCAAACCCATATGATCCAGAAAATCCAACAATTTTTAAAGATTGGAAAGCGCATGGTGCTGTTGATATGCGACAGGCAATCGCTGTCTCATCAAACGTGTACTTTATGACGATTGGGGGCGGTTTTGGGGATCAAAAAGGCCTCGGCATCAAAGGACTTGAAAGATATGCGCAACTTTTCCAAATCGGTAAAGAAACGGGGATCGACATTGCTGGAGAAGTAGCAGGGGTGATTCCAAGTGAAAAATGGAAAGCAGAACTATTTCCTGATGATCCATGGCGTCTCGGTGACACATACAACACATCGATTGGGCAATATGGTTTTCAGGCGACACCACTCCAAATGGTGCGTGCGATGTCTATGATTGCAAGCGATGGACTTTTAATTACACCGCATCTCCGTATGGACAGTGAGCAAGGTGCGTCAGATCGTATTGGTATTTCTCCAGAATCTCTACAAATCGTTCGCGAAGGCATGCGTCGGGGGGCACTTCTAGGAACAGCACAAGCGTTGAATGTGTCGTATGTAAACATTGCCGCAAAAACAGGAACGGCGGAGTTGGGTGTGACAAAAGCGAACGTGAACTCGTGGGTCATGGGGTTTTGGCCATACGAAAAACCACAGTATGCGTTCGCGACCGTGATGGAACGCGGTCCAGCAACCAATCTTGTCGGTTCGGCATTCGTTATGCGAGGGCTTTTTGATTGGATGAACCAGAATGCTCCGGAATATTTTGAGTAAGCTATTCGACCAGTTTTGATTGACTTTTTGGCGTTTTTCTATAGAGTAATGCGAATACATGCACGAGAAAAGCTATCTTTCACAAGAGAAGTACGACGAGCTCCAAAACGAGCTTGATTTTTTAACCACGAAAAAGCGCACTGAAATCGCTGAACAGCTCGAGTATGCTCGTTCACTCGGGGATCTTTCAGAAAACGCCGAATACCATCAAGCACGTCAGATGCAAGGGGAGATTGAAGCACGCATCAAATACCTCGCCGGTGTTTTAAAATCAGTTGAGATTGTGAAGCCACATCACAGCGATACTGTTGAAGTTGGTTCAACGGTGTCAATTCAGCGTAAGGGTGAGGACGATACAAAGGTATATCACATTGTTGGCTCTGAAGAGGCAAACATGGCAGAAGGACGTATCTCACTCAATTCTCCTTTGGGTAAAGCAATGATGGGCAAAAAGAAAGGGGGAATCTTTATGTTTACGAATCCAGCGGGGAAGAAGATTGAATACACACTCGTCAAAATAGACTAGGCAAACAAGGCGTAAAGGGTAATAATGGTAAGGGAGTAAGAAGAAATGTTTGATTACTGATTACCTTTTACTTTCTTACTTTTTAACTCCATGTCTTTGGAAGATATACGAAACGATCGATTGAAGAAGCTTGCGCGCATACGAAAGCGAGGTATCAATCCTTACCCACCTGTGTCTGGGCGCACTATTTCTATTGCAGAACTTCTCGCAGCTTTTGACGCGAAAGAGAAAGAAGAAAAGGAAGTAACAATCGCAGGACGTGTCATGGCAATCCGTGAGCACGGCGGTACTGTGTTTGCTGATATGCATGACGGCACCGAAACGGTGCAAGGATATTTGAAACGCGATGTGCTCGGTGACGAAGCATTTGATCTTTTTTTGGAAACTATTGATATTGGAGATTTTATTGATGTCACAGGTAAGCCTGTACATACGAAACGCGGGGAACCGTCAGTTGAAGCAACAACATGGAACATCCTTTCAAAATCACTTCGCTCGCTTCCGGAGAAGTGGGTTGGCATCACTGACGTCGAAGAACGTTTACGTCGTCGCTACCTCGATATTCTTTCACACCCAGAACTCAAAGAACTTTTTGCAAAGAAAGCAAAATTTTGGGATGTCACTCGAACATTCCTCAAAGACCGAGGGTTTCTCGAAGTTGAGACACCAACGCTTGAAGTAACAACAGGAGGTGCCGAAGCACGGCCTTTTAAAACACATCACAATGATTTTGATTTGGATGTGTACCTGCGCATTTCCGTTGGTGAGTTGTGGCAGAAGCGGCTCATGGCAGCGGGTATTCCGCGCACTTTCGAGATTGGGCGCATTTATCGTAATGAAGGCTCGAGCCTTGAACATGTCCAAGAATTCACGAATATGGAATTCTATGCGGCGTATATGCCCTTTGAGGAAGGGAAGAAATTTGTACAGGATCTCTACCGCACGCTTGCACAAGAAGTATTTGGAACAACACACTTTGAAACACGCGGGCACACCTTTGATGTGCAGGGTGAATGGGAAGAGCTCGAGTATGTAAAAACCGTCGAAAAAATGACGGGTGTAAATGTGCTTGAGTCGAGCGAAGAGGAACTCAAAGAAAAGCTTATAGAACTTCACGTGAAGTTTGACGGAACGACACGAGAACGCCTCACCGATACGTTGTGGAAATATTGTAGAAAAAATATTTCAGGCCCCGCATTTTTAGTACATCATCCAAAGCTTGTTGCGCCTCTTTCAAAAGCGCACCCTGATGATGACCGTCTTACAAAAACATTCCAAGTGATTATTGCAGGAAGTGAGATTGGTCGCGCACACAATGAGTTGAACGATCCTCTCGATCAGATGGAGCGATTCAAAACGCAACAAGCGCTCATCGAAAAGGGCGATAAAGAAGCGATGATGTTTGATAGCGAATATGTTGAAATGCTCGAATACGGTATGCCACCAACATTCGGTTTTGGCTTTGGTGAACGACTCTTTTCTTTCATGGCAGATAAGCCCATTCGAGAGGCTCAGATTTTCCCTCTGATGAAGCCACGGCACGAACAGGGTTAGTAAAGACCTCCTCAAAAACAGCCGCCCAAAAGGCGGGTTTTTTGTTATGCACTTATCCACTGTTTTGGTGGGTTGACGAGGTTGGGGGGTGGGAGTCAGTGGTATATACTTATATTCAAGTGGGAGAAAGTGGTAAAGGGGTACTATCGATATGCTCATCGGAGAATACACACATACACTCGACGAAAAAAAACGTTTATCGCTTCCTGTTCGTTTTCGTTCTGAGTTGGGCAAGAAGCTCGTCGTAACACGAGGACTTGAAGGATGTTTGTTTCTCTACTCGCAAAAAGAATGGGCATCAATTGCAAAACGTTTGGGGGAGTTGGGCATGGGACAAGCAAATATGCGTGGCTTCACGCGATTCATGCTTGCCGGTGCATCCGAAGTTGAGGTTGATGCAGCAGGCCGCATGCTCATTCCAGATTTCTTGCGTGACTTTGCAGGACTCAAAACAAAAGTTGTATTCGCAGGTTTGCAATCACGCGTTGAAATTTGGAACGAGAAAGCATGGGATTCGTACACAACACGAATCGAAAAAGAGGCCGACATGCTTGCAGAACGTTTGGGTGAAATCGGCGCAGTCTAATGCACATCCCAGTTCTTTTACATGAAGTCATAGAAGGAATGCAACTTCACAAAGGTGCGACAGCTGTTGATGCAACGGTTGGTGGCGGTGGCTACACACGCGCTATCGCAGAGGCAGTTCAGAAAGAGGGGACCGTCATTGGACTGGATCAAGACGGGGGCACACTCGAGGACGCACGGAAAAAACTTTCTGACGTTCCCGCAACATTGCATCTTGTGCGCGAAAACTTTCGACGAGTTGATGAAGTGCTTCAAACACTTCACCTCACATCGATTGATGCTATCGCATACGACATTGGCTTGAGTAGTTTGCAGCTCGAAGAGTCGGGACGAGGATTTAGTTTTCTTCGCGACGAACCTCTTCTGATGACGTTTTCAAATACACCTGAAACATCATCGTTCACTGCGAAAGACATCGTCAACGGTTGGGACGAAGAAGATATTGCAAATGTCATCTTTGGTTACGGAGAAGAACAACATGCGCGCCGCATTGCTGCATCAATTGTCGAGGCGCGCAGAGAAAAACCTTTTGAAACATCCAAAGAACTTGCCGACTGTATTCAGGCACTGGTTCCCGGAGGAGGACGTGGTCCGATTCATCCAGCGACAAAAACATTTCAAGCACTTCGCATCGCAGTCAATGACGAACTCAATGCTCTCAAAGAAGGTTTGGAGAAAGGATTTGGCGCACTGACATCAGGAGGACGAATGGTTGTGGTGAGCTTCCACAGTCTCGAGGACAGAATCGTTAAGAACTTTTTCAGAGATAAGGCAAAAGAAGGCCTCGCAACGCTCATTACCAAAAAGCCAATGACGCCAACACGCCAAGAGCTCCACGATAATCCTCGATCCCGCTCTGCAAAGCTTCGTATTTTAGAAAAACTATGACTTCACCACTTTCTTACTAATACTCGATTACTACTATGGTCCGCGATCTCTTACAATTCAATAATCTACAGAAAAAAGTCTTCGCCTTTTTATGTGCAGCTATTGCCGTTTCTGGATTTTTCTATGCAGTACTCATAAAACAGACGGTTGCCCATGTCGTTGATCGACGTGCCCTTGAAACTGATATTTCTGATATGGCAGCGAAGGTAAGTGAGCTCGAAGGTTCATATATGACAGCACTTCAAGGTGTAACACTTGCTCGTGCATACGCGCTTGGTTTTGTTGATCAGGACCCAGCACTCTTTGTATCTCGAAACGATTCTGAACTTTCTCTCCAGTATGACGGCAATTGAGGTTTTTTCGGGTCGTGTGCGCTTTTTGTTTGTGTGCTTTTTAATTCTCGGCGTTTGTCTTTTGACGAAGCTCTATTTCGTGCAGATCGTCCAAGGAGAGACGTTTACTGAGAAAGCAGATCGACAGTATGCACCGACCATGAGTGGTGTGTTTGATCGTGGTGCAATTTATTTCACCGATAAAAATGGACGACAGATTTCTGCGGCGACGGTGCAATCAGGATATGTACTTACGATTAATCCTGTGGCACTCGTTGATGCTGACGGAGCATTTGAAGCACTAAATGCAATTACTCCACTTGAGTCTGATGTGTTCAATGTGGCGGTAGCAAAGACAGATGACCCCTACGAAGAAATTGCGGAAGGTATTTCAAAAGACATCGCAGACGAAATTACCGCACTCAGACTTCCTGGTGTTTCCTTCTACAAAGAACAGTGGCGTGCATATCCTGCGGGAAGTCGCGCAGCACACACGCTCGGTTTTGTTGGTTTTGAAGGAGATGCGCGTGTAGGACAGTACGGACTCGAACGATACTACGAACATGTGCTTTCTCGAGGAGATGAAAGTGCGTACAAAAACTTTTTTGCTGAAGTGTTTAGCAATATTGAAGAAGTAACTGATATTGATGAAGGAAAAGCAAAAGGAAGTTTGGTGACAACAATTGAACCCACCGTACAAGGTGTGCTTGAAGATTCATTGGCATATGTTGCAGATACATGGGACGTGAAAACTGCGGGGGCAGTCATCATGGATCCCATGACAGGAGACATCATTGCGATTGCGGGATATCCAACATTCGATCCAAATAATTTTTCAGATGTAGAAAGTCTTGGTGTGTTTGCAAATCCAATTGTTGAAAAGGTGTATGAAATGGGTTCAATTGTGAAGCCTTTGACGATGGCGGCAGGACTCGACGCAGGGGTTGTAACACCAGACACGACATATAACGATAAAGGTAAGCTCACGATTGAGGATTACACGATTTCAAACTATGACGGCAGAGGGCGCGGTATTTCAAGCATGTATCAGGTGTTGGGACAATCATTGAACACGGGTATGGCATTTGTTGTCGGAGAGCTCGGCAATAAACGTTTTGCAGACTATTTTCGCGCATACGGATTGGGCGAAGAAACAGGAATTGATTTACCCGGCGAAGTGTCTGGTTTTCTTGCCGGACTCGATTCACCACGTGACATTGAGTACGTGACGGCGGCGTACGGACAGGGAATTGCGGTGACGCCAATTGCAATGACACGCGCACTCGCCGCACTCGGAAACGGTGGTATGCTTGTAACTCCGCACGTCGTAAAAGAGATTAACTACGATCTCGGTATTACAAAATCCATTGGACACCCTACGGACGAGCGTGTGTTGAGCACAGAAGCGTCACGAACGATTACACGCATGCTTGTGCGCGTTGTTGATGAGTGGTTGTTGGGGGGCACGGTCATGAAAGAGCACTACAGCATTGCCGCAAAAACAGGAACGGCACAGATTGCTGACAAAGTGAATCGTGGATATTACGATGATCGCTATCTTCACTCATTCTTCGGATATTTTCCCGCGTATGATCCAAAATTTATTGTGTTTCTCTATGCGGAAGAGCCAAAGGGCGTGAACTATGCGTCTGAAACACTTACACACCCGTTTATGGACATCGCTGAATTTCTTATCAATTACTACGAGATACCTCCGGATCGATAAAAATCACTCACATACTTTTTCAAAAAACACACAAAAACCAAGCTTGGTTTTTGCTCCGTACGACACCGCCGTGTCTCCCGAGGTTTTTTGAAAAAGTAAGTTCGTTTCCCCGTTTAATTCAAAAATACAAATCCTTTGAGAACAAGATTTCTGGCTATAGAATGAACATATGAAAGAAAGCCTCAAAAAAATCGTTATAGTTCTCCTCATTTTTGAGGCGCGGCTCGTTTTGTGGCGCTATAAGCCACGAATCGTTGGCATTACAGGAAGTGTTGGTAAGACGAGTACGAAAGATGCTATTGCCGCGGTGCTTTCTTCTCGTTACATCGTTCGCAAAAGTCAGAAGAGTTTTAATTCAGAATTAGGCGTGCCTTTGACCGTTCTTGGACTCGACACAGCGTGGGGAAGTGCGAAGGGATGGATTTTGAATCTTTTGAAAGGATTGTGGTGTGTTGTCGGACCACATAACTATCCTGAGTGGCTCGTGCTTGAAATGGGAGTCGATCATCCAGGCGACATGGAACGTTTGTCACGGTGGGTAAAGCTTGATGCAGCGGTTGTGACGCGTGTTGGACATATGCCAGTCCACGTTGAGTTCTTCCCATCAACAACGGGAGTGCTTGAAGAGAAAGGAAAAATTTTATGGGCGCTTAAACCGAGAGGAGATGCATTTCTCGCATATGATGACGAGGGTGTGCGAGGACTCAAAGAAAAAACAAAATCACGCGTGCACACATTTGGCTACGATGCAGAAGCGGATGTTCACGCAGATTATCAAGACACGCTGTTTGAAGGAGACGTGCCGACGGGGATTACTTTTAAGGTTTTGTTTGATGATAAGGTCGCACCTATTCGTATTGAAGGAGTGTTAGGGCGACAATTTATATATCCTGTTCTCGCTGCGGTGTCTGTTGGTATGGCACAAGGTCTCAACATTGTTGAGATTACTGATGCGCTTGAGCATTACGAGACACCACCTGGTCGCATGCATTTATTGAAGGGAATTCAAAACACGACGATTATTGATGATACATACAACGCTTCTCCCATCGCTGTTGCCGAAGCACTTCGTGTGCTTGAACAATTGAAAGGACGCGGACGTCGCATTGCAGTCTTGGGTAACATGGCCGAACTTGGTGCGCACTCTGAAGAGGCGCATCGGGAAGCAGGAAAGGAAGCAGTTCCCGCTGTCGATGTGCTTATTACCGTTGGTGTGTTTGCACACAACATAGCTCTTGCTGCACGCGAAGGGGGTCTCAGTAGTGTTATTTCTTTTGATACTGCATCTCTTGCTGGAGAACACCTCGTCGGCATGCTTCGCCCAAACGACATTATTTTGATAAAGGGTTCTCAGTCAATCCGCCTTGAGCGAGCCGTGGAACGACTTATGGCAGAGCCAGACCGTAAAGAAAGCCTCCTCGTACGACAAGGAAAGGCATGGAAGGAGCGCTAGTTGCGGGAAGCCCAATAGTCTGCTATTATTTTGCGATGCTTAAAATGCGATTACAGCGCGTAGGACGAAAGAACGACCCATCGTTCCGAATTGTCGTACTCGAGGGCACAGAAGGCCCAAAAAGTGGCAATCACGTCGATCAGATCGGCTTCTACAATGCCGTGACGAAAGAAAAGGGATTGGACAAAGAGAAAGCAAAGGGCTGGCTTTCCAAGGGTGTTCAACCTAGTGACACTGTATACAACCTCCTTGTTACTGAAGGTGTTATTGATGGAAAGAAAAAGAACGTGCTTCCAAAGAAGACTCCTATTGTTAAGGAAGCTCCAGTTGTAGTCGCTTCCGCGCCAGTTGCTGAAGTAGTTGCCGAGGCCGCTCCTGAAGCACCAGTTGAAGCACCAGTTGAAGCACCAGTTGAGGCCCCTGTTGAGGAAGTAAAGGTAGAAGAACCTCTTGCCTCTGTTGAAGAAACTCCAACAACGGCCGAGCCTGAAGTAGTCGAAGCACCAATCGAAGCACCAACCGAAGCACCAGTTGAACCTCCCGCAGAAGAAACTCCAGTAGCATAACGCTCACGAAAAACCACCTCGACATGAGGTGTTTTTTCTCATATACTCCGAGTGTATTTAGGCGCGTGCGCCGGATAACACATAACGTATGACAGAATACCAAGACGCAGTTTTTCTTGAACAGGTTGTTAAAGCATTGGTAGAAAATCCGAACGATGTCGTTGTGACACGAACCGTAGATGAAATGGGGGTACTCATTACACTCAAAGTGCATCAGAAAGATATGGGAACTGTTGTTGGTCGCTCAGGCAACACCGCAAAAGCAATTCGCACACTGTTGCGCGTTGTCGGTATGAAAAATAATGCACGCGTGAATTTGAAGATTCTTGAACCAGAAGGTTCGACACGAATGACACAAGCGGCAAACATCGATGAAGCGATGGCAGCCTTGAAGGAAGAATAAAAATAGTTTTCAAACAAAACCCGCGTCAAAGCGGGTTTTGTGTTAGGATGACGCCATGAAAAAGTTTTCAGTCATAACATTGTTTCCAGAGAGCATCGAAAGCTTTGCACAAAGCTCGATGTTAAAGCGCGCACAAGAAGCGAAGATTCTTCGTATTTCTGCCATCAATCCTCGCGATTACACGACTGACAAACATAGGAAAACTGACGATCGACCATACGGCGGCGGTCCGGGCATGGTTATGAAGGCAGAACCCATTTTAAGAGCGGCAGAAGCCGCTCTTAAGAGAATCAAGAAGCATGAATCAAGAAGCAAGAAAAATCTTGATTCTAAATTCCTGATTCCTGATTCAACAAAAATAATCATCCTATCCCCACGAGGCAAACAATTTACAAATGACCTCGCACGTCGATATGCGAAAAAATATGTTCATCTTGTTTTGATTGCAGGACACTACGAGGGCATCGACGCACGTGTGAAAAAGATTTTGAAAGCAGAAGAGATTTCAACAGGGCCATATGTACTTACAGGCGGGGAACTTCCCGCACTTACGATTATCGATGCAGTATCACGTCAGATCAAAGGAGTGTTAGGAAAAGAGGAATCACTTGAAGAATCTCGCACAGCGTCAAGTGAAGTGTATACACGTCCACCGGAGTTTACACACAAAAAGAAAACACATAAAGTTCCCGCAGTTCTCTTCTCAGGAAATCATGCCGAAGTAGAGGCGTGGCGAAAAAAACGAGCGAGGTAATCGCTTCAAAATCGGTACTCCAAGTTATCCACCCTGTCAATCATTGACGAACTTTAGAAAATAATCTATACTCGTTTTCTACGAGGGGGTTGAATGAGTTGTCCCGGGGCTTCTCGTTTTTTATACGAAAAACTATATACGTTTGTTTGCTCGAAACGCATAGCAAAGTTCATATCTCAATCTTCAGATAACTGAGGCTGGGAGACGAGTTTGCGTCGTTTTGTGTCCGGAAATACGACCTAAGAACAAAGGCCCGTATTTCTGTATCGCCCATACACAAATGAAACAAAAACACTTCGCAAAGTACACACCGGCACTTCACACTATGCCGAACATGACGGAAGCACAGCTTACGTCATTCAAATGGGTGGTAGAAAAGGGTGTTAAAGAACTCTTCAAAGAATTCACACCAATTTCAGATTACTCAGGAAAAAAGTTTGAGCTTCACTTCTTGGAAACAAGTCTCACGGAGCCAACGTACGACGAACATCATGCGAAGGATCGAAAGCTGAACCTCGAGGGTCAGCTCAAAGCTCGTGTAAAGCTCATCAACAAGATGCTTGGCACGGAAAAGGAACAGGAGATTTTCATCACTGATTTCCCAATGCAGACGAGTCACGGAACGTTCATTATCAACGGTGTTGAACGTGTCATCGTCCCTCAGCTCATCCGCTCATTTGGTGTGCTTTTTTCTGCACAAGAATATCGTGGTAAGGAATACTTCGGCGCGAAGGTAATTCCATCACGTGGTGCATGGGTTGAAATCGAAACAGAACCAAATGGTACATTTCAGGTTCGTATTGACCGCAAACGTAAATTCCCTGTAACACACCTCCTCCGTGTGTTGGGCGCAAAAACAAACGATGATATCAAGGCCCTTTTCAAAGGGAAGCCAGAAACACTCCCCTACATTGAAAAGACACTTGCTGTCGACACCGTAGCAACACAGGACGAATCATTCATCGAAATTCACAAAAAGCTCCGCGATGGGGAATTGGCAACAGTTGATAACGCTCGCGAATTCGTGAAGTCAATTTTTGACCCTGAACGATACGACCTTTCAGAAGTGGGACGATTTCGCTTCAACCAGCGCTTCGGTCTTTCAATTGAGAAGAAGGCACTCGGAGAGCGAACGTTATCACTTTCTGACATCGTCATGATCGTGAACCACATTGCAATGTTGAACACGACACCGGGTTCACAAGCGGACGATGTTGATGATCTCGCAAGCCGTCGTGTTCGCTACATCGGCGAAATGCTCCAGCAAAAAATGCGTGTGGGTCTTTCTCGCATGAAACGAAACATTCAGGACCGCATGTCTATTATTGATGCGGAAACAACGCTTCCAATTCAAATCTTGAATCCAAAGCCTCTTCAGGCACAAATCAAGGAATTTTACACAACAAACCAGCTCTCACAGTTCATGCAGCAGGAGAACATCCTCACGGAGCTTGAACACTTGCGTACACTCTCGGCCCTCGGTCCTGGAGGTCTTTCGCGTGAGCGAGCCGGCTTTGAAGTTCGTGACGTGCACGTGTCGCACTACGGACGTCTGTGTCCTATCCACACACCAGAAGGTCCAAACATCGGTCTTATTCTCCACTTGGCAACACACGCTCGTATCAACGATTTCGGTATTATCGAAACACCATATGCAAAGGTAGAAAACGGCATCGTAACAAAAGAAATTACGTATTTGAACGCACGTGACGAAGACCTCTACAAGATTGCGCACGCCGCAACAGCACGTGATGAGAAAGGCGTGATTACAGAAAAGCGCGTTGAAGCACGTGTGAAAGGTGGACGTCCTGAAATCGTTTCTCCAAAAGAAGTTGATTACATCGACGTTGCAACAAATCAAGCGTACTCAATCGCTTCATCTCTCGTTCCATTTTTGAACCACAACGAAGCAAACCGCGCGCTCATGGCCTCAAACATGCAGAAGCAAGCGGTGCCTTGTGTTCGTCCAGAAGCTCCGTACGTTGCGACAGGTGTTGAAGAATACGCTGCACGTGACTCAGGACGTCTTGTCTACGCCCGCGAAGCAGGAATGGTTAAGTTTGCTGACGCACGTAAAATTGTGGTGAAGAACAGCAAAGGTAAGGATGATACCTACAACCTTATCAACTTCTCACGAACAAACGGCTTTACAGTATTTCACCAGCGCCCTGTGGTGAGTGTGGGCGACTCTGTAAAACGAGGGGACCTCTTGGCGGACACATCAACATCGGTTGGCGGTCAGCTCGCTATCGGACAAAACCTCCTTGTGGCATTCATGTCATGGTCAGGTAATAACTTTGAAGACGCCATCATCATTTCTGAACGATTGGTGCGTGACAACTATCTCTCATCAATTCACATTGAAGAATTTGCAGTAAACGTGCGTGACACAAAACTTGGTCCTGAAGTAACGACAAATGACATTCCGAACGTCGGTGAAACAAAATTGAAGAACCTCGATGAAGAAGGTGTGGTTCGTATTGGTTCTGAAGTAGAACCAGGCGACATTCTTGTTGGTAAAATTACACCAAAAGGTGAGTCGCAGTTGACTCCTGAAGAACGCCTCCTCCGTTCAATCTTCGGAGACAAAGCGCGTGACGTGAAAGACACTTCACTTCGCATGGAAGGTGGTAAGCGCGGTCGCGTTATCGGTGTGAAAGTATTCTCACGCGAAAAAGGTGACCAGCTTGAATCAGGCATCATCAAGAAAATGTATATTGAAATTGCGCAACTCCGTAACGTGAATGTGGGTGACAAACTCGCTGGACGTCACGGTAACAAGGGTGTTATCTCACGCGTGGTTCCTGTTGAAGACATGCCACGTATGGCAGACGGAACACCTGTTGACGTGATTTTGACACCACTCGGTGTGCCATCACGTATGAACCTTGGACAGATTCTTGAACTTCACCTCGGTCTTGCCGCAAAGACACTCGACTACCAAGCCGTTGTTCCTCCATTTGTTGGTGCAACAGATGTTGAAATCAGAGAAGAATTGAAGAAGGCAGGATTTGCAGAGTCAGGAAAAATGAAATTGTACGACGGTCGCACAGGTGAATCATTCGAACAGGATATTTCTGTGGGATACATGTACATCCTGAAGCTTGAACACATGGTGGAAGACAAGATCCACATGCGCGCCATTGGTCCGTACTCACTTATTACACAACAGCCTCTCGGAGGTCGCGCACAAAACGGTGGTCAGCGATTCGGAGAAATGGAAGTGTGGGCGCTTCTCGGATACGGTGCAGCATACACCTTGCGTGAAATGCTCACCGTGAAGTCTGACGATATCGTCGGCCGTTCAGCAACATTTGACTCAATCGTTCGTGGTACACGTATCAAACCACCAGGTACACCAGCATCATTCAACGTGCTTCTCCACTACATGCGTGGTCTTGCGCTTGATGTTGAATTACAAACACCAGCTCGTGAACCTAACCGAAACTAATATGCAACGACACCAACACAACATAACGCAGTCGGATTTCGATTCGATGACAATCAAGGTTGCGAGCCCTGAGAAGGTGATGGAGTGGTCACACGGTGAAGTCACGAAGCCTGAAACCATCAACTACCGTACACAGCGTAGTGAAAAGAACGGTCTCTTCGACGAACGCATTTTCGGTCCAGAACGAGATTTCGAATGTTACTGTGGAAAATACAAGGGGATTCGCTACAAGGGTATTGTGTGTGAAAAGTGTGGAGTTGAAATCACACGCTCAATCGTTCGTCGTGAACGCATGGGTCACATCACACTTGCAACTCCTGTGTCGCACATCTGGTTCTTGCGCAACGTGCCATCACGCATGGGCTTGATGCTCGACGTGACAGGACAAGATCTTGAAAAGGTAATTTACTTTGCGGGCTACATCGTGACCTCAATTATTGAAGACGAACGCGACAGTCTTCTCAAAGGTCTCGATACTGAATACAAAGCAAAGTTGAAGGCGCTCAAAGATGAGAAATCGAAAGACAAACTCAAAGAGGTCTACCTTGCAACAAAGAAAGATATCACGGGTATCAAACCATACAGTGTTCTTGATGAAGCAACATACAGCCGTTTCGCAATGAAGTACGGTACATTCTTCGAGGCAGGTATTGGTGCTGAAGCGGTGTTTGAACTCATGAAGAAGATTGATCTTGAGAAGCTTGCAAAAGAACTCGAAGGGGAGCTCCTCGAAAGTGAGGGGGAGGACAAGAAGAAGCTTCGTAAGCGTCTCGGACTCGTCCGTTCAATGTTGGGCTCAAAGATACGTCCTGAATGGATGTTTCTCTCAAACATTCCAGTTATTCCTGCTGCGCTCCGTCCTATGGTTGCGCTCGAAGGAGGACGTCACGCTACGTCAGATCTTAACGATCTCTACCGTCGTGTCATCAACCGCAACAACCGTTTGAAGAAGCTCATGGAAATCCACGCGCCTGCAGTTATTCTCCGCAACGAAAAGCGTATTTTGCAGGAAGCGGTAGACGCACTCATCGACAACTCGATGCGTCACCCAGGTGGTTCAGCCGCTGTGTCACAGGCTCAACGCCGTCCATTGAAGTCTCTGTCAGATAACCTCAAAGGTAAGCAAGGTATCTTCCGTCAGAACCTTCTCGGTAAGCGTGTAGACTACTCAGGACGATCCGTTATCGTTGTTGGTCCTACACTCGCACTCGACCAATGTGGTTTGCCAAAACAGATGGCGTTGGAACTTTTCCGTCCATTCATTATTTCTCGTTTGATTAGTCGTGGCTACGCATACAACATTCGTGGCGCAGGGCGTCTCATTGAAGAAGCAGGACCAGAAGTATGGGCAATTCTTGAAGAGGTGATTTTGAACAAATACGTTCTCTTGAACCGCGCACCAACACTTCACCGTCTTGGTATTCAGGCGTTCCGTCCAATCTTGATTGAAGGTCAGGCTATTCAGATTCACCCACTCGTGGTGCAGGCGTACAATGCCGATTTCGACGGTGACCAGATGGCTGTTCACGTTCCACTTTCAGAAGAAGCACAGATGGAAGCACGTGAAATCATGGCATCAAACAAGAACATGCTCCGTCCAGGTAGCGGAACACCTATTGTATCTGTTGGTCACCAAGACATTATTCTCGGTTGTTATTGGATGACACGCATGATTTCCGGTGAATTGGGTGAAGGTAAGGTATTTGCAACACCAAATGATGCGATTCTTGCCTACGACTTCAAAGCCGTTTCTCCACGCGCAAAGATTAGGGTGTATCCAACGGAGAGCGTTCGCTATGCACATTTCAAGGGTGAAGCATTCGAAACATCAGTTGGACGACTTCTCTTCAACACAATCCTTCCTTCAGGGTGGCCTTTCATCAACAAGGAAATAACAAAGAAAGAAATGTCAGAGTTGGTGAACATGCTTATTGAAAAGTACGATTCTATTGATACAGCAAAAATTCTCGACAAGATTAAGCAGTTTGGATTCACGTACTCAACACAGTCAGGCACAACACTTTCTCTTGGTGACGTTCCAACACCAAAGGGTAAGGACGAACTCATTGCAGGCGCACGCAAACGAGCAGATGAAATTTCTTCACAGTTTAACGATGGTCTCCTTTCAGAAGAAGAACGATTCCGCATGCACATTGAGGTATGGCACGGGCTCCGTACCGACATGGAAAAGGCAGTGGGAGATTCACTCGATGTGAACGGTCCTATTTTCACCATGTGGAAGTCAGGTGCTCGAGGTAACATCGGTCAGATCACAAACCTTGCAGGTATGAAGGGTCTCATTGCTGGTTCACAAGGCCGAACAATCGACTTCCCAATTCTTTCATCAAGTAAAGAAGGTCTTTCACCAATCGAATACTTCATTACGACAAACGGTTCTCGTAAGGGTCTTGGTGACACAGCGTTGAACACTGCACAGTCAGGATATCTCACACGTCGTCTCTTTGATGTGGCACAAGACGTTGTGGTTCTCGAAGAAGACTGTGGTACACGCGAAGGACTCGTTGTTGAATCAAAGAACTTGGGCGGTATCGAAGTCTCACTTTCAAAGGGCATCACGGGACGCTTCCTTGCTAAAGAAATAAAGAGTCAAGCAGGTGAGACACTCTACAAGCGCGGTGAATTCGTTACAGACGAAATTGCAGAGGAAATTGAAAAGGCTCACATTACACAAGTTGTCGTACGCTCAGTAATGTCATGTGAGACATCACGTGGTATTTGTCAGAAGTGTTACGGAAAAGACTTAGGTTCAGGTCAACCAATCGCACTCGGTGAAGCAATTGGTACGGTTGCCGCACAGTCAATCGGTGAACCTGCCACACAACTTACGATGCGTACTTTCCACGCCGGTGGTACTGCAGCAGCAGGGGGTGATATTGTGTCTGGTCTTCCACGCGTACAAGAAATCTTCGAACGCCGACCTCCGAAAAACCCAGCAATCATTTCAGAAGTTGACGGTGTCGTCACTGAAGTTATTGATAGCGGTCACGAAAAGGTAATCAAGGTGCTTCCCGCTGAAGTTGAAAAGAAAGCAAAGGCAGGTGCAATTGAATACTCTGCGTACTACCGCCGCACACCATTGGTGAAGGTGGGTGATAGTGTCGTAAAGGGGCAACTCCTTACGGACGGTTCAGCAGACCTCACCGAACTCTTCAAACACGCGGGCAAAGAACGAACACAAAACTACATCATTGATGAAATCAGCAAGATCTACGAATTGCAGGGTGCAGCAGTTGCGCGCAAGCACATCGAGACAATCATCAAGCAAATGTTCTCACGTGTTCAGGTTAAGGATGCGGGTGAGACACGACTCCAGCGCGGTTCAGTAATCGAAGTGTGGGAAGCACGCAAAGCGAACGAAGAAGCAAAAGCGGCTGATAAGAAAGAAGCAAAACTTATTCCGCTCGTATTGGGTATCACAAACGTTGCGCTCTCACGTTCATCATTCCTTTCAGCGGCATCCTTCCAGCACACAAACAAAGTGCTCATCGATGCAGCGGTTCGTGGAAAGAAGGACACATTGTCAGGTTTGAAGGAAAACATCATCATCGGACGCCTTATTCCTGCAGGGACTGGTTTTCCGGGTAGTCCAAAGCATGACATGGTGACTGCGTTCCAGAAAGAGTTGGAAGAGAAGTATCGTGCGGCAGAAGCAGCAGCAGTTGAGTTGGAGTAGTTCCTTTTACTTTTGTTCGCTAGGGTTTTTGGAGAGCATATAATGTTTTCCTGCTATTCCCACATGTCATCATCAACCGAACAGATTAAAGAGCGCCTCTCAATCGTTGACGTAGTCACAAGCTACATCAAGCTTGAGAAAGCGGGAAAGAACTTCAAAGGGCGTTGTCCATTTCACAACGAAAAAACGCCATCGTTCTTCGTGTCGCCTGAACGCGATAGCTACTACTGTTTTGGTTGCGGCGCCAAGGGAGATATTTTCACGTTCGTTGAGCATTTTGAGGGTGTTGATTTTGTCGGCGCACTCAAATTACTTTCCGAACGTGCAGGTGTACAACTTGATACGAAAACGTTTGACGACACCAACCCAAACAAGCGTTTGCTCGCTGCATGTGAAGAAGCATGTCAATTCTTCGAAAGTGCACTCACACAAGCAGCGGACGCAAAGAAGTATCTCGCAGATAGAAAAATTGAAGAGCGCACTATCACGACATTCCGTATTGGATATGCACCGGATGGCTGGCGACATCTCCACGACTATCTTTTAAAAAAAGGATTTTCATTGGATGAAATGCGTCGCGCCGGTTTGGTGAAGCAGAAAGACACGGAAGGTGCTTCAACAGAACATGGTCACTACGACGTCTTCCGTGCACGTGTGATGTTTCCGATATTCGACGCGTCGGGTCGCGTCGCGGCATTCTCTGGACGCATTTTGATCTCTAATGACAATGCACCGAAGTACATAAACTCTCCAGAGACGCCACTGTTCAAAAAATCAGAAACATTGTACGGTCTTGATCGTGCAAAAGGTTCGATGCGTAAATATGACTTTGCCATTCTTGTTGAAGGACCAATCGATCTCATCATGTCGCATCAAGCAGGCTTCACAAATACTGTTGCGGTGATGGGTACAGCATTCACACCGCAACATGTCGAAAAACTAATGCGCTTCACGAACAATCTTTTGATTGCGCTTGATGCAGATGATGCGGGTATTGCTTCAATGAAGAAAACGGCGCGCATGTCACTCCGTGCTGGCATGGATGTGAAGATCGCAACATTACCTGAAGGAAGTGATCCTGCGGACACAATTAGCAAGGATTTGGACGCATGGAAAACAGCTATTCGTGAAGCGTCTCATGTTATTGATTTCTTGCTCGCGAGAACAAAGAACCTCCACGGCGACGATGATAGGAAGTTTAAACAGAAAGTTCGGTCTGATGTCTTGCCGTACGCTTCGCTTATAGGAAATCGTATTGATCAGGCGCACTTTATTGGAACCATTGCCCGCGTACTAGGTGTTGATGAGTCGTTGGTTTTGGAAGAGCTTGCGAAGGTTGCTTTTACAGAAGAAGAAAACAGAGAACAAATAACAGATACCAGAGGAGCACAAGCGGAACAAACACAGGGGCCAACACACATTGTGCGAGAGCTTGCCGGCATATTGGCATGGCAAGAAAAAGCGGAAACGAAATCGTTTGATGTTCCTCATATAACGAAAGAGATTGTTGAGATGCTTGGTAAGCATCCAACAGAGTTCTTCACGCCGGAAGAAGTTGGTGTACTTGCGTTCGAAGCCGAAGCGACGTTTGAAGACAGTGATATACTTTCGCGTCACATTAACGAAATGCTTTCTCGATTAAAGAGCGACATGCTGAAGATCCGTTTTGCGGAGGCGATGCAGGCGCTTGCGGTCGCGGAACGTTCGGGAGATGCAGAGAAAGCGAAAGAAATTTTAGTGGAGTGCACAAAATTATCAAAAGAGTTGGAGGGTTTACGTTCGTAGGTTTTCATTTTAAAATATATACAATTACACACTATGTCACGCCCTGCTAAGAAACGAACAGCATCGAAGAAAGTTTCAAAAAGAAAAACTTCTTTGAAGAGCACAAAGCGATCCAAAAAAGTCGCGAAGAAATCTCCTAAAGCAAAAAAGCCTCTCGCAAAAAAGGTGGCAAAAGTGAGTCTCAAAAAAGTGGTAGCAAAGGTTTCACCACCAAAGAAACTCACCAAGAAGGAGGCAGCGCGCCGTCAAAAGGCGGATAAGCTTTTCGTCAAAGGACGTGAGCGTGGTTTCATCACCTACGATGAAATTTTGAAGGAGTTCCCCAACATCGAAGACGACGTGCTCTTCCTCGAAGAAATCTACGATCAACTCGAATCTGAAGGTATTGATGTGATTGAAAGCGGGGGCCTTTTGGACTTTGGTGAAGGGGAAGGACGTGATGAGAAGAGTGTGTATCACCGTGAAGACACACGCTACGACTCAATTCAAATGTATCTCCGTGACATTGGGAAATATGACCTCATCAATGGAAACATGGAAAAAGAATTGGCGAAGCGTATTGCTCTCGGCGATGAAGAAGCAAAGAACATGCTCATGCGTGCAAACCTCCGTCTTGTGGTCTCAATTGCAAAGAAGTATGCGAATCGCAGTTCAAACCTCACACTCCTCGATCTTATTCAGGAAGGAAACATCGGTCTCTACAAAGCCGTTGAAAAGTTCGACTGGACGAAGGGTTTCAAATTCTCAACATATGCGACATGGTGGATTCGTCAGGCAGTGACACGTGCAATCGCTGACCAATCTCGAACGATTCGTATTCCAGTCCATATGGTGGAAACAATTGCGAAGTACAAGCGTATCGTGCGTCGTTTGGCGCAGGATCTTGGTCGCGAACCATTGGCTGAAGAAATTGCAGTTGAAATGGGTATGGAAGTAGAGAAGATTCACCATATTCAGCAAATCAATCAGAATACGGTGTCTCTTGAGCTTCCTGTTGGTGACGACGATGAAAAGGGTTCAACACTTGGTGACTTCATCAAAGATGAGCATATGCCTAGTCCTGATAAAGAAGCATCACAGCGTATCTTGGCAGAGCACATTCAGGAAGTCTTGTCAGAGCTTTCTCCAAAGGAGCGAAAGATTCTCGAATTGCGTAACGGTTTGACGGATGGTATTGCACACACACTTGAAGAGGTGGGTAAGGAGTTTGGTGTGACACGTGAACGTATTCGTCAGATTGAAGCGAAGGCACATGAACGTATTCGCCAGCACCATAAGGCTCAGCAGCTGAAAAATTACTAGGAAGCTTATAGCTGATAGCTTTTAGCTTATAGAAGGGAGAAGCTACACAAAAACCACCTGAATAGGGTGGTTTTTGTGTTATTGACAAATAGGTATAAATGGTGTTATAATATGTATGTAAGTTCTTTGAGAGTGTGTTGATTCCAACTGAAACCAACAACAACTTCTGGAGGGAATAAAAATGCAGACGACAGTCGCAGTGCTTGCGCTGGTCGCCAGCCTGTTCCTTCTGGGAACGGTGGCATTGTATCTGTACTACTTGATTACTGGAGAGAAGGTGACGCCCAATCCGGCAACCTTTCTCATCCGGTCAATCGTCAGCATCATCAACGTGGCTCTGTATTTTCAAGTCGCGGACGGGAGCTGGCTCAAGACAGTTGTGACGGTTGTTTCCGCCGCCGGGTTGGTGGGAATTTTTCTCTACTCGTGTTTTAAGAGAAAATTCTCGCCTGTACGGATACTGGAAGTTTTCTGTTTCATCTTTGCCATGGGTATCGTGGTGATTTGGTGGACAATGAATGACAAGGTGCTAGCAAACCTACTCTTGCAGGGTGTGATGCTTCTTGCGTTCTGGCCACAGGTCAATGCGTTGTACACCAATGTTGGCAAGGAACTCCCTCTTCCTTGGGCTCTTGCGACCACCGCGTACGTCCTCATGACGCTTGTGGTACTGGGTTCGCCCTCAGGATGGGCTTGGCCACAACTTGTACATCCCATTGCAGTCGGAATCCTCGGGAACGGGGCTCTTATGGTTCTTGCCTTTCGGCAGAACAACTGGACTCTCGCTTCTTTCAGAATCAAATAGCACTCGACAAGGTCTGTCCTTCTTAGCTCGAAAGAGCGACGAAGGGTGGGCCTTTTTCTTTTGTATAAAACGAAAATCGGCGTTAAGGAAATATCCTTAACGCCGATGCCTTGAGACGAAGCGCCTCAAATGATTCTGCGCGGGTCCTCTCGAGTTTCACTCCAGACATTGACAAACAATAAGTATTCTGCCAGAATCTTTTTGGATTAAATCCCTGAAAGGAGAGTCTCGATGAATCGAGTCTCAGTGTTGTTTATCCCGTGTCTTCTCGTTTTTGGGTGTGCAGGTCAAACGATCGAAGCAACTTCCAACCCCGACTTTTGGAAAGTGCACGGAATCTGGTTTCTCGTATTCATGAACCTTTTTCCGCGCATTACCATGTTGGTGGCAACGGCCCATCCGGTTGGTTGGCTCGCTTGGCTCGGTTGGTTCTTCGCTCCTCGGCTGCTTGCAGCGATTCTCGCGATCCACTACTACTGGGATACCAACCCGGTGTTGTGTGTCATGACGTGGATCTTCGGTCTGGGTACTAACGTAGGTACGAACTCAAAGTGGGTTTCTACGGTATCTCGGTCACGATTCAGGTAACTGGTGGGTTAAGAATCAATCTCACGAACGTAAAATCGTGAAGAAGGCTCGGAGAAATCCGGGCCTTTTTCTTTTGCTACAATGTATAAATGACGAAAGGGAAATACCCCATCAAATACTGGAGTTACTCGTCTTTGGTGACGTACCTGCGAAATCCTCTCACATGGCACAAACGGTACGTCGAAGGTGTCTATGATATTCCTGCAACACCCGCATCTATAATTGGCCGTTCTGCACACACAGCACTCCAATATTTTTATGGTGGAACTCCAAAGGATGCAGCGATTGAACTTGGTGCGGATTATTTGCGCAACGTTCCTGATTTTGAAATAAACTTTGGCAAAGCAAAAAGTCTTCGTGCAAAGAAAGTAAAACGAAAAGAAATGGAAGCCGAGTATCGACAAGCGATTGGTTTTTATTTAGACAAGCCACCAAAACACAAAGTACTTGGTATTGAAGTAAAAGCATTTGCGCCAATTACCGGTGTTCCAATTCCTATTAAAGCGATAAGTGACCTTGTTGTGGTATCAACACTTGACCCGCGAGCGGTCGACATTATCGATCACAAATTTGTGGATTCATACGGATCAGTTGAAACAGACAATCCACTTTTCATGATTCAGGCTCTTTTTAATTACTTTACCGTGCTCTACGAATTCAAAAAGCCCGTGCGACGATTCGTTGTATACGAGTGTAAAAAACGAAGGAATAAAGACGGACGGCCACAGTTGCGAAAACACGTAATCGATTTTGCTAAACATAGAAAAGAGTTCGCACTTTTTCATCGACTTGTTGTTGAAGCGACAGAAGATATTCGTACGAGAAAACTATTCCTACCAAACCCCTCGGATATGTTTGAAGGAAAAGACTCTCTCGAGATCTATCGCTTTGATTTGAATAAAAAGTAGGAGATAGAAGATGGAATCTGGAAGATAGGAAAATAAAAACACCTGCTTAATGCAGGTGTTTTTATTTCTAAAAGCTAATGAAGCTACAAGCTATAAGCTAGTTCGCTGTCTGAAGAAGGGCTGTTTCGATTGCTTGTTTTACGACTTCGTATGGCTGAGCGCCACTGATAACCGCTTTCTCTCCATTTGGAGCAATAAGCACCGTATACGGTGTACCACGCCCGCCTGCTTTCAATGCTGCCTCACCAGCTGCCACAACATCATCGATAAATTCTCCACCATCAAGACATGATTGGAACGCTGTCTGATCAACTCCTGTATCAGCAGCAAGTGCACCAAGATCAGCCAGAGACTCATCTGTTCGCTCAAAAAGTTCTCCAAGGAAGCCCCAAAAGGCCTCATTGCTACCAAGCTTAGCTACACACTCAGTTGCTTCGGCCTTCTTGCGTGCGTCAGGGTGTAGTTGGTCAAGTGGGAAGTGGCGATAGACCCACGCAACATCTCCGCTTGCACCATATTCATTAATAATCTGGTGCATTGTTGTATCAAAGTTTCTACAAAATGGACAGTCGATGTCAGAGAACTCAATTAACACAACAGAGGCATTTGGGTTGCCCAACACATGATCGTTTAGAGAAATAGGTTCAATTGCGATTTCAGCAGGTTGAGTGAGGTCGTCGGGGGTTTTTACTGGGGTGTCACCCTTAAAGTAAATTGCGCCTCCAATTAGGAGTCCTGCAATCACAAGCGCTCCGGGGATAAGTAATTTATTTTCCTGTTGGGGTTCCATATCGATAGATAAAAGTAATACGAAAGTATACCCAGCACTAAGGACTTCCGCAATGTGATAAGACACTCGGTGTCTTATCACTTGGAGGCTAAGCCTCCAAGTGGGGGTTTCGTGATACGATCAAGCTACATGGATGTTTTTCATGCACTCATTTTGGGTATTACCCAAGGACTCACTGAGTTTTTGCCTGTGTCATCGACGGGGCATCTTATTCTCGTTCGCGATATTTTTAATATCACTGCAGAGGGGAATGTAGCCTTTGACGCAGTCCTTCACCTTGCAACGCTTTTGGCCGTGCTTATCTATTTCCGCAATGACATTTCTACACTTCTCAAAACCGCAATAGGAATTGTATTTCGAAAGGAAGTTTTGGACGCAGATAGAATATTTTTATACGCAATCATCATCGGGACATTGCCTGCAGTTGTTCTTGGACTTTTGTTAGAAAACACGATTGATAGCGTCTTTCGGCACTCACTCATTGTCGCAATTGGTTTGTGTGTAGGAACGCTTCTTATGTACGTCGCTGAAAAGAGAATCACAGGGGAGCACGGACTTTCAGTTCAAAAAGGCTTCCGTATTGGATGGTTTCAAGCGCTTGCGCTTTTGCCGGGTATTTCGCGTTCGGGGGCAACAATTTCTGGAGGAATGCTTATGGGGCTCACGCGAGAAGCGGCAACACGTTTTGCATTCGTACTTTCTTTTCCCGTTTTACTTGGAGGCGGCCTTATGTCGCTTTTAAAAATAACAAATACAGGGGGAACTGACATGACAGCACTTGTTGTTGGTTGCATTGCGGCGTTTGTTTCAGGACTTTTGGCAATTCATTTCCTTGTGAGCTATCTCAAGCGTCACAGTTTCTCAATTTTTATTTGGTACCGTATTTTACTCGCAGCGGCAATCGTACTTCTTGTTGCAACAGGAGTGTTGTCTTAGTTGTATTTGAATTGGCGGGGAAGTGAAAATTCTTTTTTAAAAACCCTCGGGAGGAGTAACGATGACGGACGGAACAAAAACACAGTAGTGTTTTTGTGTGGTTTTTAAAAAAGAATTAGAACGGTAATGTGTGAGTTAGCGAAGGTTTGTTGGTGATTTCCCAATCCCCAATTTCTAATTTGAGCTCTTTGATATCGACACCGTCGCGGTATTTAATCTTTTTGTTTTTCTGAATATATTCAAAAAGATCTTTGGTCACTTTTACGTCTTGAAGACAGTAATCGCGAATCTCTTGAATTTTTCCTTCTTTCCACCACTGGTATGCTTGAAGACCATCAGCGCTTTTTGCGAGTCCAAGCGTTGCGGAAATAATGTTGCCAAGGGAGAGTCGTCGGCCGAGAGCGTTTTTGACGGCGACCATGATGTCGATACTTTTGATTGAAAGGAGATTGCCCGGATAATATTTATTCAAAAGGGGAATATCGAAGTGATCTGAATTGAATCCAACAAGGGCGTCTGCTTTTTCAAGAAGTGGCCACAATTGTGGAAGTTCTTCAACAGAGTAACTTTTGTACGTGTCTGTTTCAGAGTCGTAGGCACCCACAATAGAAATATCAAGAAGCGCAGGATCGTTTTTTCCTACGTCCTCAAATATGTTTCGTGTCTCAATATCAAAAATTACCAATTTAGTCATGGCGGGATTTTATCACACTATAAGAAACTTCGAGGATTAACATCAACGTCGTAGGCAGGCGAGAGTGTAAGTAGCTTTAGCAACAAATCTCGGTCAGGCCAGCGTCCATAGGGAATCGTAATGAGTAAGTTCACCGACGCTTGGTTTTTAACTGAACCAATAAATGCGGGATAGACCGCCGTGTTTCGCGGAGCGAATTCTTTTGCCAGAGTCTCAAGCTCATTTGTGATCGCATCACGCGCTCCTATACGGGTGATTTTTACTGCGGCAGTGTATGGCGGATAGCCGTGTGTCTGTCGAAGCTCTAATTCATTGCGATAAAACGCCAAACCATCGCCGCTCACAACATGTGCGAGCACAGGTGCATCAGGAGAACGTGTTTGGATGAGGGTTTGTGTGCGGGTGAGTGAACGAATATCACAGAGCAGAGAAAATATCTTTTCACTCATACGAAAGTCGGGGAGCGCAAAAAGGGAATCAATAGATGCAATAACTGACGTGTGTGCGCCAGTACGGGCGAGATGGGGTAATGCGCGTTCAGTTCCAATAAGTATTCCGTTTTTTGACTCTTTCCACGCAAGGGCTATGTGTTCTTCATCTTTTTCAATTTCCTCGACGCCGCCATGAATTTCAAATAGGGGAACATCGGGCAATGCTTTACGGAGTGCTTCAACAACACGTTCAACACCAAGCCCTAGTGGCTCGAGTCGCCAACCTTCACAGTTGTCACACACCGTATGTGCGTCACGAATACGGCCACAGCGATGACAATGGAATGAGCGATGGTTTTTTTCATTTGTTTTTTGATACAAGACCATAGGCGCGTCGCAGCGATCACAGGCAAGTGTTTTTCCACAATCTTTGCAAATGGTGAGCGGTGCAAAACCGCGACGGACAGCATACACAAAACTTCGTACACCACGACCACTTGCTTCACGGAGTGCTTCAATTGCGGTGTCAGAAAGAACGACAGGCGACTTTCCTTCGTCATCAGGACCTTTTTTCATATGTATGACTTCGCATGTGCTTCGAAACATTCTCTTCATGCTTGGGTGCATAATACTTTCGAATTCATGCTCGTCATGACGGTAAAGTGTTTCGAGTGTCAAGAAAGTATCTCCATAGACAAGCTCGGCATGCATGCTCTCGGCGATGCACTCTACAAGCACACGAACATCGAGGTGTGGACGACCGCGTAGTTTGTAGTTCGGTGAGGACTCATTTTCAACAATATAGAGGCCGATATCAGCACGTGGCACAGAAAGGAAAGAATATGTGGCAACAATGAGAACGGGGGTGATTGAGGTAACGGCTTCTTCCCATGCGCCGCGAAGGGTTTTTGGCGTGAGTGTACTTGAAAGCATGACAGAACGCTCCTCAATACCTTTTGAAAGCACCTCAAAGACTGTCTCTGCGTGAAAAATGCTTGGTGCGAGCACGAACACGGATTGACCTCGTGCAAAAGACTCGCGCACCATACTTTTGTAACGTGTGTAGCGATCATTCGCCTCTGCTTGAAGGATTCGCTTCAAAGGTTTTGTTCCGGATGTTCGTGAGGGAGCTTTAGGACGATCATACGTCGGAGTTTTTTCAAGAATACTTTTCGGTGCGATTACCGAAAGCACATTTCCCGTGTGTGTTGCATGCAGGTGCGCAGTGTTTTTTGCGGCATCAATGAGTTCAGGTAAGAAAAAAGAACCGGTAACAACACTTGTTATTTTTTTGACAGAAAAGTCTGCGGAACGGATTTCAGATTTTGCCTCTTTTAGTGGCGCAGAGGCAATAACAAGTCCAGGGAGCGTTTTTTTTCGTAGGGGAATTTTGACAATAGCTCCCACCTCGACATCCTTGGTCGTGTAGTACGAAAGAGTGTCGGCCCCGAAGGCTTTCGAAAGAGGCATGACAGACAGAAGACGCATAGGTACAGTGTATCTTGAAATTTGTGATATATGGTAGGAAATAACAGCCATTAAAAAATCACTCTCAAACGTGACGCCCGGAGCAGTTTGAGAGTGGTATAAATTAGAAAGAAAAAGTGAGGTATACTAGGGCTCATATGGCATCGGTTGAGGCGTTCAAAATCGAAGGGCTTGCGGGGGAAAAGAAACTCAGAGGCTTCATTTCCGTATCGGGGTCAAAGAATGAAGCGTTGCCTCTCTTTGCGTCTGTGCTCCTTTTTTCAGGTGATGTGTCATTTGTAAATGTGCCAAAGATAAGTGACATGGAAAAAATTACGTCACTTCTGCAAAACGCCGGCGTAACAGTCACGCGTGATCTCGATGTCGCTCGGATGCAGATAGGTGATATTGCGTCGTCAGTGATTGATAAAAAAACAGCAGGACTTTTTCGTGCATCAATCATCCTCACGGGATCAATACTTGCGCGAACGGGAACCGTAACATTTCCGCCACCCGGTGGTTGTGTGATTGGAAAACGACCTATTGATATCTTTTTGAGTGGCTACGAGAAAATGGGAGCAACAGTTGCAGTGTCAGATGACGGCGAACAATTTCATATCACTGCGCCCGAAGGAGGGTTGCGTGGTGCAGAAATATTGTTTCGTATTCCGAGTGTTACGGCAACAGAGACGCTTCTTATGGCGGCCGTACTCGCACATGGCGACTCAACACTCTACAACGCAGCGATGGAGCCTGAAATTGTTGGGCTTGCGGAATTTTTGAAAAAGAGTGGTGCACATATTGAAGGCATTGGTACACCAACGCTTCACATCAAAGGCACGGGAGGAGTACCTCTTACATACTCTGGAACAGAACCACATCGCATTATTCCTGATCGAATTGAAGCAGGGAGCTTTGCGATCCTAGGCGCGTTGTGTGCGCATGAGTTGACGATTACTAACTGTGCGCCTGAAGATTTGAGATTACCCCTCGCAATGCTTGAGGATTGTGGTGTGCCAATTGAGGTGACTAAAGACACAATTCATATTCGCAATAACACGCAGGCAAATACTGAACTGAAACCATGTTCAATTCGCACACATGAGTATCCGGGTTTTCCAACAGACATGCAGGCGCCTTTTGGAATTCTTGCAACACAGGCAACAGGGGAATCAATAGTCGAAGAGTTTATTTTTGAAGGACGATTGGGATACCTCGAAGACATCGCGCGTATGGGGGCACAGATTGTGCTTGCGCATCCGCACAAAGCAATTATTCAGGGACCAACAAAACTCACAGGACGGGAACTCTATAGCCCTGATCTCCGCGCAGGGTTGGCATACGTTATTGCGGCGTGTGTAGGAAAAGGCATTTCGCATATTCACAACATCCACTACATTGATCGCGGGTACGAAAATCTTGAAGAAAAACTCCGCAACATCGGCGTTGCGATAGAGCGCGTGGAGGTGTAATATCCCACAGGGCAGTTCAACTACAAGGGGGTTCGATGAGAAAAAAAGGGACGAAAGAAGAAGCAGAGCGAGGGGCTTCAGCGGCTCTCAAGGAAGTGCTTGCCATGAGGCGCCCACTTCATGAGATGCCCGACAAAACCGAGGCTGTAGTCCGCACGGCACTAAAGAAGCATGGAATCGAATTTTTGAGTTCGGAACTCGCTCCGGAAGGACCTGGGGTGGGACTTCGCTACGAACAACGAGGCGGTCTCTCAATTCTCGTTGGAATCTGGGTGTGGGGGCTCTTTAACGGGCATCCGCTCTATGTCCGTGAGGTTGCTTCTCTCGAAGATGTTCTCAAGGACCAAGCGGAAACGCCACAAGAAGCCGGTGAGTTCCGCTGATACGAAAGAAGGTGTCACCATGGCTGGTCTAGGCTATCTGTCCCGAGAAGAAGTCGAGCAGAGAGTTCGAAACGTAATTGACGCACTTCTCTGTGGAAGAGACAATGCGCGATTGGACAACGTCTTCTTGCTCAGATGGTTTGAGGAAGAGTTTGAGATGGACAAGCTGGGCGCAAAAGATTTGGAGATTGGTCTCCATTTCATGCTCACCTTTCCCTCGCGAGCTGTCCTTGCCCGTGTTCAAGTGAAAGGCATTCTTGGTGGGTATAGGATGGACATCGTTCATCCGAAATCAACCGAGGAGACCCAATAGGCGTCATGGTGAAGTTACACCACGGCGCCTTTTCATTGCTTAAAATCTTTCAATAGGATAGTCTTGTGAAAGATCAAGTTCAAAAAAGGAGACACAGATGGTATCCATCGACGTTGCTCGTCTTGCCGAACTGGCAGCTCTGCCGAGTAGGTACGATAGGGTTTATGAAAAAGTTAGTGCTGCGTTTGACGATCTCTGTCAGAATCCACAGCTTTCTTGGCAGGGGGTCTTTCTTCAGCACGGGCTACCCATCAACACACCGGATCTCAAGGTCTCCTTGTCCTATCGTTCTGAGATTTTAGAAACGCTTACGGTTGAAGGAAGGATCGACGGGGTTGATTTTGTCGGACACATCAAACATGTGTCCAACGGATGGAAATAGATTGCCGATTTTGCTCTCTCGCCCCGTACTATACGGGGCGTTCACATTTGTAAAAACGTCCGCAAGTGTGTAGCATATGTCCGCATGTCATTCTTCTCCAAAAACCTCGGTATTGATCTCGGCACGACAAATGTGCTCGTCTACTTGCCCGGCCGCGGCATTGTTTTGAATGAGCCATCAGTGGTGACGGTGTCCGAAGAAGACAATAAAATTCTTGCGGTCGGTATCGAGGCAAAACGCATGGTCGGAAAAACTCCTGACAACATCATTGCCTACCGACCACTTAAAGATGGTGTCATCGCCGACTATCGTGTGACGGAAGCGATGCTTCGTTATTTCATCGATAAAGCACTCGGTAAATGGAATATTTGGAAACCAGATGTGCTCATTTCTGTTCCTGCAGGTGTTACATCAACTGAGCGACGTGCGGTGGTTGAAGCCGCTGTAAAAGCTGGCGCAAAACAGGCGTACGTCATTAAAGAGCCAATTCTTGCGGCGATTGGCGCTGGAATTCCAATTCACGATCCAGAAGGTCATATGGTGGTTGATATCGGAGGAGGAACAACGGATGTCGCGGTGATTTCACTTGGTGGTATCGTGACGTGTACGTCGGTAAAGGTTGCAGGTAACAAGGTTGATCAAGCGATCATTGATTACATCAAGAAAAACTATAACCTTTCTATTGGTGAACGCACCGCAGAAGAAATAAAAATTCACATCGGCTCCGCAGTCCCTGTTGAAGAAGAACTTTCAATAAAAGTAAAAGGACGCGATGTGATATCTGGACTTCCTCGCGAGATGGAAATTCAAACAAATGAGATTGTGAAAGCAATGCGTCGTGAACTTCGTGAAATGATTCGTGCGATTAAAGATGTATTTCAAGAGACGCCGCCAGAACTTGCTGCAGACATTATTGATCGCGGCATCACCATGACCGGTGGCATGTCACAGTTGCGTAATTTTCCTGAACTTATTTTCCGTACGACAGGTGTGAAGGCACAACTTGCGAACGAAGCACTCTACTGTGTCGCAAAGGGAACGGGTATCGCACTTGAACATCTTGATACGTACAAGAAGTCAATTATCGCAAAGCGATAACATGAGCATTTTTTCTCACCATGCATATATTCTTTCAGGCGACACAGCGTCGCGGAAAGAACTCCTGTTTTCACTTTTTGAAAAAGAGGGGATTGTGCGCGAGAACAATCCCGATATTTTTGTGCATAGTGTTGAAACAGTATTTGTTGATGACGCACACATGCTTGTGGGACGACAGCTCCGAAAATCTGTAGCGGGAGGGAAGAAAATTTTTATTATCGAGTTCTCACACATGACGCATGAAGCCCAGAATGCTTTATTGAAAGTGTTTGAAGAACCAACAGCAGACACGCATTTCTTTTTGCTCACAGAACACGGACACGCACTGTTGCCAACATTACGTTCACGTCTTTCTACATTTGAGACAGAAGAAGGGGCTCTCATGATTCCGTATATCCAAGAGGCAAAAAACTTTCTCACACAGAGTGTTGGAGAGCGCATGAAAGAAATCACACCATTTGTTGAAGACAAGAATAAAGATGGTGCACTGGCGCTTTTGAATGCATTGGAGGTTGTATTACAAAAAACATTCGCAAAAGATCCACTCTCTATTCAGGAATTTCTCAAAGACCTTGAACACTACCGCGCATATCTTCACGACCGCTCACCATCACTCAAACTCATTTTGGAATATGTTGCGTTGCGTTGCCCACAAGTGAAATAGAATCAAGAAGCTAGAATCAAGAATCATGCTCTTCTTATTCTCTAATTCGTGCGAATTAGAGAATAAGCGATATATCGAATACGAAGAAATTGGTATGATGACGTAGTGAAAAAGAAAACAGATACAAAATTTGAGAAAAGAAAAGAGCGTGTAAAGAAACTTGATCATGTACTGAAAAAGCTTTTTCCCGTTGCAAAATGTGCTCTCACATACTCGAATCCTTGGGAACTTACTGTTGCTGTTATTCTTTCAGCACAATGTACGGATAAGACGGTAAACAACGTAACGCCAGCGCTTTTTAAGAAATATCCAACACTTGCACACTACCTTAAAGCAAAACCTCAAGAGTTTGCGAAAGATATCTATAAAACAGGGTTTTTCAACAACAAAACAAAAAACATTCTTGCTGCGGCAAAGAAAGTACACGATGACTTTGGTGGTGTGGTGCCAAACACAATGGAAGCGATACTCACACTCCCAGGTGTTGCACGGAAGACTGCAAATGTTGTATTGGGAAATGCGTACGGCGTTGTCGAAGGAATTGCTGTGGATACGCATGTAAAACGCTTCGCCCGAAAATTTAAACTCACAGATAACGTAGACCCCGTAAAAATCGAACGCGACCTTATGGAACTTATGCCACAGAAAGAATGGTTTACATTCACATATCGCATTATCGAATATGGCCGACAAATTTGCTCAGCACGGAAACACGAATGTACACAGCACCCGCTTTCAAAAGTGTACCCAAAAGCAGCAAAAAACTGGCCAAAGCCGTAGCTTTACTTTTTGTCCTAGAAGCGTAAGCTCCTTCATTAGAAGTAGTTCAACAAAGGAGAAGAAGATGAAAAAGAGCCTGAGAACGAAGCTCGCAGAGTTGTTCATCAAGTTGGTGGGCGCCCACAGCATCAATCCGTATTCTGCAGACGGCAGGGCTCGGAACGTCTGGTGTCTCGGGTTCAATGGCGGTAAGCGTTTCGCCTTGATCCGAGATGGCCGAGGACATGCTCTGGGGTCTTGGTGGGGACTCTACTTCAAGTTCGGATACGATGGTGAACTTATCTGGTGGGGCTTCACTCGAAACTACCGTGAGTCAGGGGATGTCCTCATCGAAGGTCGCGGGGAAGCCTTCCAGCTTCGAATCAGGTCCTTCTTCCCTCGCTATGAAGGAGGAGCGATTATCGACTGGTGAGTATTTTTTCTCTAAGAACGCCGCGAATAATTTCGCGGCGTTTTCTCATACCTAGGCATGATAAAATAGACCCATGACAGACCCGAAGCGCACAGAATTAATGCGAGCCATTAAGGACGAACTCATTGCGTTCAAAGAGTCACCTCTGTACGAATACCGAACAACAAAGAAATACTTTCCTGTCATTGGTGAGGGAAGTCATGAAGCGAAAATTGTGTTTATAGGTGAAGCACCGGGGAAAAATGAGGCAGAACAGGGAAGGCCGTTCTGCGGAGCGTCAGGGCGAGTACTCGATAAACTTCTTGCAACGATTGAACTTGAACGTAAAGACACGTACGTCACCAATATTGTGAAGGACCGTCCACCAGAGAACCGTGATCCATCCCCCGAGGAAATAAAACTCTACGGACCATTTCTCAACCGTCAACTTGATATCATTCAGCCAAAAGTAATTGCAACACTTGGGCGTTTCTCAATGGACTATGTGATGCGCATGTTTGGTCTCGATTTTGAAATAGCGCCCATTAGCAAAGCGCATGGCAAAGTGTATACTGCGAAAGCTTCGTGGGGTGAGGTAACAATTATTCCTTTGTATCACCCCGCCGCAGCCCTTTATAACGGTTCGATGATGAGAACGCTTGAGCAGGACTTCGAGGCTATTAAAAAATACGCATACGCATGACATTTCCAAAACCCCACAGAATAACATTACCGAACGGTTTACGAGTTGTGGTTGTTCCAATGCGAGGTAACCCAACCGTAACTGTCGAAGTACTTGTTGAGGCTGGTTCAGGACATGAAGACAAAAAAGTAAACGGTATTTCGCATTTTCTCGAACATATGTGCTTTAAAGGAACAAAAAATCGTTCCACTGCCCATGTCATTGCGAACGAATTTGAAGAGATTGGAGCACAAAATAACGCATTTACAGGAGAAGAATATACAGGTTACTGGGCAAAGGCTCGTACAAAACATTTTGAACATATTTTCGATATCGTTGCAGATTTATTTTTAAATCCACTTTTACCCGCAAAAGAACTTGAAAAAGAACGTGGCGTTGTTATCCAAGAGATAAACATGTATGACGACCAACCTCGATCAGTCGTAGGAGATGCATTGGATGAACTTATGTACGGTGACCAACCTGCAGGGCGAACTATTTTGGGAACGAAAGAAAACATTCGTACGCTTACACGACAAGATCTCGTTGCATACAGAGAAAAACACTACGTTGCATCAAAAACACTTATTGTTGTAGCTGGCGGTATTACCATTTCGCATGTGGTACGTCTCGCACGCAAGTATTTTGGGCATCTTCCAAAAGAAAAGGCTCTTCGAAAACCTCCGGTAAAAGAACAACAATCAAAACCAGCACTTGTGGTTAAACCAAAAAAGACCCAACAAACACACTTTTTGTTGGCATTTAGAGGTTTTTCTGCCAATGACCCGCGGTTTATTGCTGCACGAGGATTGGCTCGCGTTTTAGGATCAGGTATGAGCTCTCGATTGTTCCAAAAGCTCCGTGAAGAAATGGGAGTTTGTTACTATGCGAACAGCAGAGCTACGGGAAGAACTGACTATGGCGTATTCGTCATTCAAGCGGGCGTCGATAATAATCGGCTTGAAGAAGTCGTTACTGTTATCCTTAAAGAAGTCCAGAAATTGAAAGAGATTCTGATTCCAGAAAAAGAACTCAAGAAGACAAAAGAAATGGCAGTGAGTTCAATAGAGATGGGTCTAGAGTCCTCTGATGCAATGGCGGATTGGTACGGTATTCCTGAATTACTTCGTTTTAAACGTCAAACTCCTGAACAAGCACAAAAAGAGATTCGTCGTGTGACAGCAAAACAATTACAATCAGTAGCAAAGGTTCTCTTAAAAAATAGTACAATGAACTTTGCAGTGATTGGTCCTGTCAAAAATAAAGAGAAGCTCAAAAGACTTTTGAAAATCTAATATGCATTCGAAAGAGATACGAAAACGATTCCTAGCATTTTTTGAAAAGCGTGGACACACAGTTATCCCGTCTGCGTCTTTGTTGCCGTCAAATGATCCATCAGTTCTCTTTACAACTGCAGGCATGCAGCCATTGGTACCGTATCTCTTAGGAGAGAAACACCCATCAGGCGCGCGTCTCGCAAACTTCCAGAAATGTGTACGTACAGGCGATATTGATGAAGTGGGTGACAATACACACGCAACATTCTTTGAAATGATGGGGAACTGGTCTTTAGGCGACTATTTTAAAGAAGACGCCATTCGTTGGAGCTTTGAGCTCCTGACGTCAAAAGAGGAAGGCTTTGGATTGGATCCGCACCGACTCTATGTGACTTGTTTTGAAGGCAATGATGATGCACCGCAAGATGAAGAATCTGCAGAGATTTGGCGAACTCTTTTCAAAGAGGCGGGTATCGAAGGTGAGCGTATCTACTTTATGCCTGCTGAAAAAAATTGGTGGCAGCCGGGTCCAAATGGCCCATGTGGTCCTGACACTGAAATGTTTTACGATCTCACCGGCACGTTGACGAGCGGCTTAACGAAAGAAGAATTTTTGAAAGCAGATAACGATCAAAAGATTGTTGAGATTTGGAATGATGTGTTTATGGAATACCTCAAGAAGGACGACGTTGTTGTTGGTATGCTCGAACACAAAAACGTTGATACGGGTTCTGGTTTTGAACGTGTGTGTGCTGTGCTCCAAAACAAAGACAATATTTTTGACACAGACATCTTTGAAAAGATAATGGAAGTTTCAAAAACACTTGCGACAAGTGTACGTAGTCAGCGCATTATTGCAGATCACGTGCGCACAGCTGTGTTTATGCTTTCTGAAGGTGTTGTACCGTTGAACACCGATCGCGGTTATGTGCTTCGCCGTCTCATCCGTCGTGCGGTCTTTAATACTGACGCAAAAACAATTCCGCATCAGGCGGTTAAGGACCTCGTCGAGGCAGTCGCTCTCACATATCATGATGTGTACAGGGAACTCTATGCACACCACGGATTCATCACGGAAGAGTTCTTCAAAGAAAGTGAGAAATTTGCGGAGACGCTTGCGCGAGGACTCAAAGAATTTGAAAAAATGGAAATCAAAAGCGTTGCTGATGTGTTCAAGGCGACGGCAAGTTTTGGTTTGCCAATAGATATGGCGTCTGAAGTAGCGCGCGCCCGAGGTTTTTCATTTTTGAGAGAAGAAATGGATATAGAGATGAAAAAACACCAAAACCTTTCTCGCGCTGGGGCAGAGCAAAAATTCAAAGGTGGTATGGGGGACACATCAGAAATGTCGATCAAATATCACACCGCAACACATCTTTTGGGTGCAGCACTACGACAAGTACTTGGAGATCACGTAAAACAGCGGGGAAGTAACATCACCTCGGAACGATTGCGCTTTGACTTCTCGCACGGAGAGAAGATGACCGATGAACAAAAACAGGCAGTTGAAACACTCGTTAATAACTGGATTAGTGAAGAATTGTTCGTGGTACGACGCGAAATGCCACTCGAAGAAGCTGAACACATAGGCGCTCAGATGGAATTCGGTACAAAGTATCCTAATGTTGTGTCTATTTATTTCATTGAACGACCCGACGGTACGGTTATCAGCAAAGAGTTTTGTGGTGGGCCACACGTTGAAACACTTAAAGATTTAGGTACATTTTCAATTCAAAAAGAAGAAGCATCGTCTGCAGGCGTCCGCCGCATCAAAGCAGTTTTGTCATAAGGACGAAGACGTCCTTCCTAGCTCCTCGGCTCGGAAAAGAAAATATATCCACTTTCTTTTCACTCGCGCTACGTCGTCAATAAATGCTACACTGAATGTAGTATTTTTTGTACCGTGTCACTTTTTTCTTCTCACAAACCTGAACGTAGTATTTGTACGATCTCCATTGAAAGCGGAACCGTGACGGTCGGCCTTGCTTTGGCAATGGAACACCGACCTCCCGTTGTTGTGTACCAAGTACAAAAAACATTGCCCTTCCAAGAAAAAGTACGGTCCGAGGTACTTGAGAAGAATGTATTTGAAGCTCTTACGGGGGCCTGTGACACATTGGTTCGAGATGGTTTGCCACACATCACATCGCGTCGTATCCAAAAAGGATTGATTGATGAAATTCATATTGTGTATGCCTCACCATGGCATCTCTCACAAGCAAAAACACTGACGATTACGAACGACACGCCTTTTGTGGTGACGGAAAAGCTTGTGCAAGAATCAGTAAGCAAGGAAACACAGAATATGGTGACATCGAGCGTTCTTGCGGAAGCGCGTGTGACATCAGAAATGTCTGTTATCGAAGAACGCGTCACCAATATTGCGCTTAATGGATACGACATTGATACTCCTTTTGGAAAAAAGACACAGAAATTAACCATGACGCTCTTTGTGAGTGCGCTTGAAAAACAGTTTCGAGAGAAGATTGAAGAAATTGTGAATCGTTTTGTGCATGCAAAAGATATTTCTCACCACTCATTGCCTTTAGCATTCTTCTCAACCGTTCGGGACGCATTTGCCGTAGGAAAGGATTTCTTGCTTATCTGTGCAGGGGAAGAGATAACCGATATTGCGTACGCGCGCGGTGAGATTCTTCGGGATACCGCATCGTTCCCGTGGGGACGAGCACACATCATTCGTTCCCTCGCAAAGGATCTTTCTTGTCTGCCTGAGGAAGCAGAATCACTTCTCAACACACAACATCTCGAAACACTCCGTGGAGATATAAAAGAGGAGTCTCGACAGGCGCTTGAAAAAGCATGTAGCACATGGGCAGGATACCTTCGCGAAACAGTAAAGGTTTTTTCTGGAAGTGGCGCTTTGCCACGTGCGCTCTTCCTTATTACCGATGAAGAAAGCGATGTGTTCAAAAAAACCCTTGAGCGGGGGGAATTATTTGGAAAATCGGGTTCCTCGGCTTTTGATGTCACGGCAATGAATAAGCACATTTTGGCACCTTTCTGTAAGGCCGCTGGAGCAGTCAAAAAGCTCGATCCTCGTATCGCTGTGGCAACCCTCTACGCCCAAACACTCTCTGCAGACCCCAAAAAAGACTAGCGTTTTCCACATAGTATCGTGCTATGATAGGGGTACAACGTTTATTAGAAAACTCACGTTGTAGCAACTTCAATGCAAGACATTTTTTCATCTGAAAAGCGATCAATACGAAACATCTCAATTGATCGACCACAAACAACATCAGGAAGTGACATAGGGGCATCGTCACCACAGGTACCGCCACAAGAAAATGGCGGAGGTCCAAATAACTTCACACCATTTTCACCACGTCGCGCACAAACAAAACGCAAGTGGGTACGCATCGGTATTTGGGTAGGTGTTGGGGCGATTGCGCTCGTTATCCTCTTTTTGATTGTCGGCTCATTCTTCGAGGGCGCTCGCGTGGCTATTGGTGCTCGCCACGCATTGGTAAACTTGAATGATACAGGCACGGTAGGACTCACGGGAGAGAATATCCCTTACGAAATCGTTGAAGTTTCGAAAGAGGAATCAAAAGAAGTTGCTGCAACAGGTGAGGATCGTATTGAACGTGCTGCGACAGGTGTCATTGTTATCTACAACGATTTTGACACATCGTCACAGAAACTCATCAAAAACACTCGTTTTGAAACCCCAGACGGAAAGATTTTCCGCATTCGCGACTCCGTAACCGTTCCTGGTCAGACAAAAGGTGCTGACGGAAAGAGGGTTCCCGGAAGTGTTGAGGCTGAAGTATTTGCTGACAGCCCAGGAGAGGAGTACAACATTGGCCTTTCTGACTTCACGATTCCTGGATTCAAGGAATCAAAGGATCCTCGTTTTGACAAGTTCTACGCACGCTCAAAAACGACAATGACAGGGGGCTTTATCGGTACAGTTCGCACAGCAGATAAAAACGTTACTGCAAGCGCCCAAACAGAGCTTAAGGAGCTTCTTGAAGCAGGTGGAGCTATATCACTCTCGAGTGATTTGCCAGCTGGTTTTATCATCCTTCCTGAGACGGTTGCTGTAGCGTTTGAGGATCTACCAAACACAGACGGTGCAACAGAAGCAACAGTAAATATCCGTATGAAGTCAGTAACACGGGGTATTGCAATTGATGGTAATGCGCTTGCTCGATCAATCGCAGACGATCGTATCGCTTCGTATGAAGGTGAAGGTGTCCGCCTTGAAAACACAGGTACACTCTCGATTACGCTTCCAAAACCTGTAACAGTAACGGACATCCCAGCAACATTTGAGATTCGCGTCGCCGGTCCTGCAAATATTATTTGGACGTACGATGCAGAAGAACTCAAAATGGATCTTGCCGGTGTACGCCGCACCATGACGGATGCTGTATTTGTAGAATATCCTGCAATCGAGAACGCAGACATTGCCATTCAACCATTTTGGAGCCGCAGCCTTCCCGATGACCCAGAGACAATCGAAATAGTTGACGCAACAAACGAGTAATATGCCATCAGAATCAAAAGGAATCACCGTTAAAGCACTCGTCATTGAAGCCCTCGCAAACGCTCACTTTCGCCTTAAGTTTGAAAAAGAAGTAATCCCTGAATATTACACAATCCCTGAGACAGAGGAGGGCTTTCTGGCTATCGGCTATCTCTCTGGAAAAATGCGTATGAACCGCATCCGTGTGCTCGTTGGGGACTCAGTTGAGGTGCTTTTGGATGAGTACGGAGGTAAGCCCCGAATTACCCGCCGTCTTTAAGGGTTTGGGAGATAGGGGGTGTTGCAGAAGGCCACGCCCTGTGTTACACTTTTTCAGTCTAGCTTACCTCGGGGGTACTGTTTGAGCCCGACCTTGGAAAGAGACCATCAAGGCGGTTTTTATTTCTCCGCCGGTATTTGTAGCCACAGACAACAGAGCATTTATATATGAAAGTAAAATCTGCCGTAGCAAAACGATGCAACAAATGTAAGCTTGTCCGTCGACAGGGTCGTTTGCATGTTGTCTGTGAAAACCCCCGTCATAAGCAGCGACAGGGATAGCCCAAAGGTATCAGTTTCGCTCCGCTCGAAGTTATGAAGGAAACCAAGAAGTGAGCAAAACGAACGAAACCAACAAACTTCCCAACGAATAAACTTATGCGTATCGCAGGTATTACACTTCCAGATAAGAAACGAATTTCTTTTGCACTCACAACGGTGTACGGCATTGGACGCGCACGCGCAGAGAAGGTGTTGAAAGAAGCAGATGTTGATTTTATGAAAAAGGCCGGCGATCTTTCTGAAAAAGAAGAGCAGGCAATTCGTAAGAGCCTCGAGCAATTCGTTCTTGAGGGAGACCTCAAGCGTGAAGTTGGTTCTAACATCAAGCGTTTGAAGGACATCATGGCATACCGTGGTATGCGCCACTCTCGAAAACTTCCTGTGCACGGACAACGCACAAAGACAAATTCACGCACTGTTCGCGGTAACGTTCGTAAGACTATGGGTTCTGGTAAGCGTAAGGTTGAACTCAAGTAGTATTTTCAAAATCGTTTATGGGTAAAATTCGCGTAAAAACAGAAACAACAAAGGTAGGAGAAGGCACTGCAAAGGGTGGTGCTAAATCTTCACGTAAGCGCCTCGACACAGGTGTGATTCACATTGAGGCTACGTACAACAACACAAAGCTCGCCCTCTCAGATGCAGCTGGCAATATCATTAGTTGGTCATCATCAGGTTCACTTGGCTTTAAGGGTGCAAAGAAGGGAACTCCTTTTGCAGCCGCAAAGGTTGGTGAGCACGTTGGTGATTTCGCAAAGGAGCTCGGTGTTCGCGAAGTTGGTGTGATTGTGAAGGGTGTTGGTGCTGGTCGCGAATCAGCAATCCGTTCATTTGTCGCAAAGTCAGGTGCGGTTATAACATTTCTGGAAGATCGAACACCGCTTCCATTTAACGGCCCACGACCTAAGAAACCACGCCGCGTGTAGGACTAAGGTATACGTTCCGCTCCGCTTGAAGTTACGAAGGAAACAAAGGAGAGAGCGGAGCGAACGAAACCAATGAACTTCTAAACTAACATTATGCTTCGACCAAAACGATTCAAAATTGGACGCCGACTTGGACCTGCTGTGTTTGATCAAACACAGACAGATCGCTTTGCAATGTCAGAGGCTCGCAAGAAAAATGCAGCAAAGAAAGATAAGCACAAGAAAAACATTTCAGCATTCAACCTCGCTCTTCGTGAAAAACAGCGCGTCCGTCTTTACTATGGTATGACTGAACGTCAGTTTGCTGCATACGTGAAGCACGCAACGGAACTCAAAGGAAACCCTGTTTCGCACCTTTACACACGCCTCGAATCTCGCCTCGACAACATTGCCTACCGCGCCGGTCTTGCTCCTACACATCGTGCAGCTCGTCAGATGGTTGCACACGGTCACCTTTTGGTTAATGGAAAGCGCATCCGCGTTCCATCACACCAAGTGAGTGTTGAAGATGTGGTGGGTATCCGTGGCGGTAGCTCAGGCAAGCCGTTGTTTATGCTTGGGGCAGAGAAGCTTAAAGAACACCAGTCTCCCGCATGGATTGCCTTCGATGAGAAGAAGGGAGGTTGGAGGGTGGGAGGTCAGCCGAACCTTGATGAAGCGACATCGGCATTTAATTTTCGTTCAGTGATTGAATATTATTCACGATAGTAATTGTAATTAATTTTTGATTGAGTTATGGACAATACAATTCATCTTCCATCACAGCCAAAGGTTGTGACAGAAAAAGATAACGCAGGAATGTACCAGATTGACGGTTTGTATCCGGGCTACGGGCACACGCTTGGTAACTCGCTTCGCCGTATTATTCTCTCATCAATTCCAGGAGCTGCGATTACCACAGTTAAGATTGACGGTATTCCTCACGAATTTTCAACAATTGAAGGCGTGAAAGAAGACGTCGTGTCTCTCTTGCTCCGTTTGAAGCAAGTTCGTTTTGAACTTACAGGGGAAGAAGCACAAACCGTAACACTTACGGTTACAGGTCCTAAGGAAGTAACTGCGGCTGATATTACGGTTCCTGGTCAGGTTCGTGTGTTGAACGGAGACGCATACATTTGTACGCTCACTGACAAAAAGAAGTTGGAAATTGAAATGCGTATTGAAAAGGGTCTTGGCTACGTTCCAAAAGAACTCGTGCACAAGGACAAGGTTGAAATTGGCACGATTGCACTTGATGCAGTCTTTACACCAATTCGCCGCGCAACATATGAAGTTGAAAACATGCGTGTGGGTGACCGAACAGACTACAACCGTCTTAAGGTATTCATCGAAACTGATGGAACACTTACACCACGTGCCGCACTTGAACAGTCAATCGCTATTATGATCAAGCAATTGAAAGCAATTGTTGGTTTTGAAGAAGAAGTGATTGACGAGCCATTCTCAATGTCACCAGATGTTCCTGATGTACAGATGGGGGGTGCTGCAGACGAAGGCGACAACAAAGAATTTTTGAAGACACGCGTTGATTCACTCGACCTCTCAACACGCACGATGAATGCCCTCACAAGCGCAAACATTCGTACGGTTGGTGGTTTGGTACGCAAGCGAGAGGCGGACCTTCTTGAACTCGAAGGATTGGGTGATAAGGGCTTGCAGGAAATTCGCCGCGCACTTGCGAACTACGGTATTACATTGAAACAATAATATGCGACACGGAAACGCCAACAGAAAATTTGGACGAGAAACAGGGGAGCGTTCAGCGTTCATGCGCTCTTTGGCGATTGCGCTTATCAAGAACGGTTCAATCAAGACGACGTTGCCTCGCGCAAAAGAAATTCGTCCCTACGTTGAAAAGCTCGTGACACGTGCAAAGAATCCAACACTCGCAAACACACGTCTTATCCTTTCTCGCTTGGGAACAAACGAACGAAGTGTGACGAAGAAACTGGTTGAGACTGTTGCTCCAAAGTACGTAGGCCGAGCAGGTGGTTACACACGTATTACACGGCTTGGAACTCGCGCATCAGATGCTGCGCCTATGGCTATGATTGAATTTGTATAAACATATGATTACGATTGACGCACAAAACAAAGTTTTCGGACGTGTTGCAAGTGCAATTGCACGACAACTTATGGGTAAAGAATCACCAACATACCGCCGACACATGGTTCCTGACGCACAGGTGAAAGTAATTAACGTGTCAAAGATTTCACTCCGACCTGGAAAGGCATTGAAGACGTCATACGTTCGTTACAGTGGGTACCCAGGAGGTTTGAAGCACGAAACAATGGCACACGTCATTGAAACGAAAGGAATGAGCGAGGTGCTTCGCAAAGCTGTCTACGGTATGCTTCCTGGCAACCGTCTCCGTCCTGTTATGATGAAAAACCTTATCCTCGAAGACTAATATGACAACTGCTCACACAAAGAAAAAAGATCGATACCAAGAGGGTATTGGACGCCGCAAGAATGCGATTGCTCGCGTGCGCATTACTGAAAGCGCAAAGCCATCATTTAAGGTGAACGACCGTGATCTTACGGAGTATTTTCCTGTAGCTGAATTTCAGCGCGTTGCTGAAGAAGCATTGGTAAAAGCAAACATGCGCAAGTCATCAACCGTGACAGCACATGTAAAGGGTGGAGGTATCAGTGCTCAAGCTGAAGCAATTCGTTTGGGTGCAACACGTGCAATCATCGCACTTTTGCCAGATCTCCGCAGCGAAATGAAACAAGCAGGATTTCTTAAGCGAGACCCACGTAAGGTTGAACGAAAGAAGTTCGGTTTGCGCAAAGCGCGTAGGGCACCGCAGTGGTCAAAACGATAGTTTTGACCATTGCTGGGAAGAGTCAGAAACCGAGAGGTTTCTGTGGAGGAAAGCAGTGAGTCTTCGAACGTTGAAAACCGTGGGTTTTCAAAAGAACACTTACGTGTTCTCAGTGGTCTAAGCGATAGTCAGTAGTTAGCACTACTATTTGCCGTTTCTTCGGCACCGAAAGAAACGGCGTACCCGTTTTTTTCTCGTATGACACACAAAAAACACAAGAACGAAGAACAAGATGTAGAATTTGAGGCCGTACCTGAAGAAACGACCTCGTTCAAAAAGAAATCTGACAGCGCAAAGGCGTCTGAATTGGACACGGTAAAAAAGGAACGTACAGAATATCTTGAAGGTTGGCAGCGTGCAAAAGCGGACCTTATTAACTACAAGAAAGATATTGAACAGGAGAAGAAACGTATTCGCGAGTATGCAAGTGAAGACGTTGTCTCAGACCTTATTCCTGTTCTTGATAGCTTCGATATGGCATTCCGAGATCGCACTGCATGGGAGAAAACACCTCCTAACTGGCGTCAAGGCATCGAGTACATATACAATCAACTTCTCGCTGTGCTTGAAAAAAACGGCGTGACGCAACTAAATCCGCTTGATGCAATGTTTGACCCGAACGTACATGAATCAATAGGAACGCGAGAAGTGCATAAGGAGGATAATGGAAAAATTCTCGAAGTCGTGCAAAAAGGATATCGGTTGCATACGAAGTTGATACGAGCGCCGAAGGTTCTTGTAGGAGAAGCAAAATAATTTTTATACAAATATAATCACAACATATGACGAAAATTCTTGGAATTGATTTGGGAACAACAAACTCAGCAATGGCCGTCATCGAAGGTGGCGAGCCAAAAATCCTCGAAAACGCCGAGGGTACGCGCACAACACCATCAGTTGTGGCTATTTCAAAAACAGGAGAGCGTCTAGTGGGTCTCATCGCACGCCGACAGGCTGTGACAAACCCAAAGAACACAATTTACGGCATTAAGCGCCTCATGGGGCACAAGTTTGATGAATCAACGGTGCAGAAAGAAAAAGGTGCAGTGCCATTTGAAATCGTAAAAGGTAGTGACGGAGGTGCGGCAGTTATGTTGAACAGCAAAGAGCACCGTCCTGAAGAAGTATCCGCGATGATTTTGGGTAAGCTTAAAGCAGATGCAGAAGCAAAGCTTGGTGAAAAAATCACAAAAGCGGTTATCACCGTGCCTGCATACTTCAACGATGCACAGCGTAAGGCAACAAAGGATGCCGGAAAAATTGCAGGACTTGATGTGGAACGCATCATCAACGAACCAACAGCAGCTGCGCTCGCATACGGATTTAATAAACGAAAGAACGAGAAGATTGCTGTCTTCGACTTCGGTGGAGGAACATTCGATATTTCTGTGCTTGAAGTCTCTGAAGACGTTGTTGAGGTAAAAGCAACGGGTGGCGACAGTCACTTGGGTGGTCGTGATATTGATCAAAAGATTGTTCGCTGGATTCTCGATGAGTTCAGGAAAGAGTCAGGAATTGATATCTCAAAAGACCCACTCGCACTGCAGCGACTTGACGAAGGTGCTGAGAAAGCAAAGCACGAACTTTCAACAGCTCTCGATACTGAAATCAACCTTCCCTTCATTACGTCAGACTCATCAGGTCCTCGGCACCTTCTTTTGAAAATGAGCCGAGCAACTCTTGAAGGTATCGCAAAAGAATTTATTGACCGATCAATCGCCATTACAAAAGACGTCGTGAAAGATTCTGGTTTTAGCTTGAATGATATTAACGAAGTTATCCTTGTTGGTGGTCAGACACGCATGCCAGCAATTCAAACAGCCGTAAAAGAATTCTTCGGCAAAGAACCAAACCGTTCAATCAACCCAGACGAAGTGGTTGCTGCCGGCGCGGCAATTCAAGGAGGTATTTTGCAAGGTGATGTTCGCGATGTGCTTTTGCTCGATGTGACACCACTTTCTCTTGGTATCGAAACACTCGGAGGTGTTGCAACAAAACTTATTGATAAGAATACGACAATTCCTGCAAGTAAGTCGCAGACATTCTCAACAGCATCCGATAATCAAACATCAGTAGAAATTCATGCTGTTCAAGGGGAGCGCCCAATGGCAGCTGACAACAAAACGCTTGGACGCTTTGTGTTGGAAGGTATTCCACCAGCGCAACGCGGTATGCCACAAGTTGAAGTGTCATTTGATCTCGATGCGAATGGTATTTTAACTGTGAAGGCAAAAGATAAAACGTCAGGCAAAGAACAATCAATTCGTATTGAGGGTAGTTCAGCATTAACGGACGATGAAATTCAGCGTATGAAAGCAGACGCAGAAAAGCACGCCGATGAAGATAAGAAAAAGCGTGAGACGGCAGACTCTCGCAACACAGCAGAGCACTTGATTGTGACTGCAGAAAAAGCATTAACTGACGCGGGAGATAAAGTTCCTGAGGATGTGAAGAAGAATGTTACAGAAAAAGTTGATGCACTTAAAAAAGCACGCGACACAGGTACTGTTGAAGAGATCAAAACAGCATCAGACGAACTTTCAAAAGAAATGCAAAAAATAGGCGAATCCATGTCGAAAAATACAGAACAAGCAACAGAGAACAAAGAACAGAAAGATGAAGGTACGGTTCACGACGCATAGTTAAAAAACAACCCTGTATAAGGGCTGTTTTGTTGTCTCGATAAGAATTTTGTGTTACAATTCAAAAATCTATGAAGGACTATTACTCAACACTCGGGATTGAAAAAGGGGCTTCAAAAGACGACATCAAAAAGGCATTCCACAAACTTGCGCACAAGTATCACCCTGACAAGAAGGGAGGGAATGAAGCGAAGTTCAAAGAAGTGAACGAGGCATACACAGTGCTTTCTGATGAATCAAAGCGCGCGCAGTACGATCGTTTTGGCAATGCTGATGGAAATATGGGTGGTGCGGGGGGGTTTGGAGGATTCGGCGCACAAGGTTTTGATTTCTCTGGATTTGCAAACGGTCAGGGTGGCGTTGAATTTGATCTCGGAGATATTTTCGGCGACATTTTTGGAATGGGAGGACGACAAGGGGGAACACGGCAACGTCGTGGCCGCGATATTTCAGTTGACGTCGAGCTTGATTTTAAAGACGCTGTGTTTGGCACCGACCGTACCATGATGTTGAATAAAACAGCGCCATGTGAGACGTGTAGGGGCGACGGTGCAAAACCTGGTACACCAAAAGAAACATGCACAACGTGTAATGGTAAGGGAAAAATTCACGAAACAAAGTCATCAATGTTTGGCACCTTCTCAACAGTGACAACATGCAGCACCTGTCACGGTCGCGGCGAAATTCCAAAAGAAAAATGTGAGACATGTAAGGGTGTAGGTGTAACTAAAGGTCAGCAAGAAGTAAAAATCAGAATTCCAAGTGGCATTAACGATGGCGAAATGATTCGTCTTACGGGCGCAGGCGAAGCAATTCAAAACGGTGTGCCCGGAGATTTGTACATAAAAGTACATGTTCGTTCGCATGCATATTTTCGCAAAGAAGGTGTCGATTTGATAATGGAGATGGATGTAAAACTCACCGATGCACTTTTGGGCGCAAAGAAAACAATTGAGACGTTGGAAGGAAAAGAAGAAATTTCAATACCCTCTGGTGTAAAGACGGGGGACTATATTCGTCTGAAGAATAAAGGTGTTCCAGCGGGTGATCGACGAGGTAATTTGCTCGTTCACGTGACCGTTGATATCCCAGTCAAACTTTCAAAGAAGGCAAAAGAGGCGATTGAACATCTCAAGGCGGAAGGACTCTAATCACTCCATCTACTTCGTGATTTTTCAGGGACAATTAACGTCAACCAAGTTCTAGAATTCTATAGAATTCTAGAACTTGGTTGTGGGTTGTAATATTTTTGATGTGTGCTATAGTGTTTGTGGTGGTGAGGACCGATCAGGTGCACAGGAAACCGAGCTCTCTTCGAGCTCTCACCCGGATGGTTCGTCCCCGAAATGGTGATAAGGTGTTTCCAAATTGCTCAGTCCTCTACTGATTCGTAGCGGATTGCACCCCAGATCTTCACCACCGTTCTTTCCGGCTCGTCTGCCTACGGTAGACGGGCCTTTTCTATTACTTGCATTTCTAAAATAGTCTGGTATACTACGTGTGGGTGGTGGTGGTTTGAAAATGAGCTCAGCCGAAGCACCAGCGTCGTGTCGCAAGACCTTGCGCAAGGCGAAAGTGCCGCACGAGTGCTGCGAAGAATCGACCCGCCCCCGCGGCCGGTCGCAAAGAGCCGGTCAACATGACCGCGAAACAATCAAAAAGAAGAATTGGTTAGCTCGCCACGCAGTTCATGTAGTCCACCACCACCCACCGTTGTACATTCGCTCCTTCGGGAGCAACCCTCGAAGCCCTGCACGATTCTGTGTACGGGCTTTTCTTTATGAGGTATACTGATTTCTATATGGCAGCAGACGATAGAATGGAAAAGATAGTCTCACTCGCGAAACGTCGCGGTTTTATATTTCAGGGTTCTGAGATCTACGGCGGTATGGCCGGTACATATGATTACGGACCACTTGGTATTGAACTCAAGAACAACATAAAAGCTCTTTGGTGGAAGCGTTTTGTGCACGATCGTGACGATATGTTTGGTATTGATGCCGCCATCATCATGAATCCAAAAGCATGGGAAGCATCTGGCCATGTATCAGGCTTCTCTGATCCACTTATTGAATGTAGTAAGTGTAAGCGTCGTTTTCGCGCCGATCAGCTTGAAAACACAGAGAAATGTCCTGAGTGTGGAGGAAAATTGGGGGAGCCGCGTCAGTTCAACATGATGTTTAAGACATTTGTCGGCGCAACAGAAGATGCGGCATCAATTGCATATCTCCGCCCTGAAACAGCGGGAGGCATGTTTGTTAACTTTAAAAACGTTCTTGATTCGCTCCACCCAAAGCTTCCGTTTGGATTGGCACAAATTGGAAAAGCTTTTCGAAATGAAATTGCACCCCGAGACTATCTTTTTCGTCTCCGTGAATTTGAACAGATGGAAATTGAATATTTTGTACACCCAAATAATTGGGAAGAAGCCTTTGGAATGCTACAAAAAGCAATGCTTGCATGGACAGAAGAAATTGGACTCAATCCTAAGCATGTTCATGAACATGAGATTGAAAAAGATTCTCTCGCATTTTATTCAAAGCGCACAGTTGATTTTGAATTCGACTACCCTTTTGGTCAGCAAGAGCTCTATGGTCTTGCGTACCGAACTGACTATGACCTTAAGAATCACGCTGCAGCAAGTAGCAAAGACCTTTCATACTTTGATGAAGAAACAAAAGAACGTTTTGTTCCGCATGTGGTTGAACCAACATTTGGTGTTGATCGAACGGTTCTCGCTGTTCTCACAGATGCATACCACGAAGAAGAAGTAGGTGAGGAAACTCGTGTTGTTTTGAAACTTGCACGAGCAATTGCTCCCTACATGGTTGCTATTTTGCCATTGATGAAAAAGGACGGCATGGGTGAGAAAGCAAAAGAGATTTTTGCAACACTCCGCAAGAAAACACGTGTGCTCTACGATGAATCGGGTTCGATTGGTAAGCGCTACCGTCGTCAGGATGAAATTGGTACACCAATCTGCGTTACCGTTGACCACCAAACACTTGAAGACGGCACGATAACGATTCGTGACCGTGATACGATGAAACAGGAACGAGTTTCTCTTGCGCAACTTGAAGCCTATTTGACAGCGTAAGTACTCCATTAAAAAACCCGAGGCTGCTGCCTCGGGCCTTGCTGCGTGAGCGAACTACACTGGTCTGGTTGTCGTTGACGGACATGATGTGTCCCGGGGTCTTTACGGTGTGTTACACCGATGTGGTGTGGTTGGTACTGAGGGTACCTTCCGGTGGAACTCCATTCTTAGGGCAGGAACCAGAGCCAGCTCGCTCGAAAACCGTCTTTGTCTATAGTACAAAATATAAACGTAAGGTGAAAGGTCTGTTATTATAGGATTATGTCTAAAAAAGTAATGGTGTCAGGCGTAAAGCCAAGCGGTCGTGTACATATCGGCAACTATTTTGGTGCGATGAAGCAGTATGTGGATCTTCAGGATACGCACGATGTTTTTGTCTTTATCGCGAATTATCATGCGCTTATTGGTCTGCAGGATAAAGATCAGCTTTTGAAAGATACCCTTGATATTGCGATGGATTACCTTGCGATTGGTTTGGATCCAGAGAAGACAACGCTCTATGTGCAGTCTGATGTTCCTGAAGTGACAGAACTTACGTGGATTTTTAATACACTTGTAACGGTACCTTTCATGCAACGTGCGCATGCGTACAAAGATGCTGTTGCAAAAAACACTGAACCAACAGTTGGCCTTTTTGATTATCCGGTTTTGATGGCGGCAGATATTTTGATGCCGAGCGCTGATATTGTTGCTATCGGACAAGATCAAAAACAGCACATTGAATATGCACGTGACATCGCGCAGAAATTCAATAATACGTACGGCGAGACATTCAAACTTCCAGAACACCTTATTCTCGAAAATGTTGCGGTAGTTCCGGGTACTGACGGACAAAAGATGAGCAAAAGCTATAACAATACAATTCCACTTTTTGGAACACGTGATGAAATCACAAAAGCAGTTATGTCGATTGTGACAAACTCAGGAGGGGAATTTCCAGAAAACCTTTTTGCAATACACAAACTCTTTCGCAAAGAAGCTGAACTCAAACCGCTCTACGATGCAAACAAAACAAACTTTAAGACACTGAAAGACACTCTTATTGAAGACATTGATGTATTTGTTGCTCCAATGCGTGAGCGTCGAGACAAAATTGCAAAAGATCCAAACAAAGTTTTGAAAATCCTTGAAGCAGGGGCAAAGAAAGCACGTACTCGAGCACAAGAAAAAATGAAAGAAGTCCGCGAAAAAGTGGGGATTCTCTAACTTCACAAATTGTTTAAAGAGGCGTATAGTGTTTTTAGACCAAGCAGTACCAACCGTAGCAAGGGGGAGAAAAGATGCCCGATGCAGCTCAAGCTCGCAAGGCAATCGTCCCGTCGAAGGTAGAACGCGAAACCAAGTTCACCGAAGAGCACCCAGAATTTACTGGGTATCTGAAGGAGCTTCGCGGCGCCTTCCACGTTTGTCGAGTAATGCCTTTCGAGCTGGGGAGACTCCGAACATCGAGGAGGTTTTCGAGCATTATGAGTCGTGTGTTCCGTGTCAGAAGCACTACCTGTCTCTCGTCACTCGCATGACGAAACAGCGACAGTTTCCACGGAAGATGCGCCACCATGGTGGGCGTCGGTCGCCACGACTCCGTGAGACCGCGTTCTGCATGGCTCATCGGTAACGGTACCCCCGTTTGTTCCTTAGCAGAGGCGCCCGAATATTCGGGCGCCGTTTCATTTTTGGAATTAGGCAAAAAACCCTTTATACTATAGTCGATATGAAGAACAGAATTTACATTAAAGATCTTGAAAAACACATTGATACCAGCGTTACTGTTGCAGGGTGGGTTTCTGTTCGACGAGACCACGGTAAGCTTATTTTTATTGATGTCCGCGACGAAACAGGAAAGGTACAGGTTGTAGTAACTCCAAAAAACGCAGAGGCACTCTCTGTTGCAAACACACTCCGCTCAGAGTGGGTTATTACACTTACTGGACTCATTAAGAAGCGTCCTGAAAACCTTGTTAATGCAGACGAACTAAATGGCTCGCTTGAATGTGTTGCTGAATCAATAACGGTACTTGCTGAAGCCAAAACACCTCCTTTTGATCTAACTCAAGACACAATGGGACTTAACGAAGAAACACGACTTGCATACCGATACGTGGACCTTCGTAGTGCCCGTATGCAAAAAAATATTCGTGTACGAAGTGAGTTTGTTCAGAAATGTCGTGAATACTTATTTGCAAGAGGATTTGTTGAAATTGAAACACCCCTTCTTACGCAATCAACACCAGAAGGCTCTCGCGACTTCCTCGTACCATCACGACACAATCCAGGAAATTTTTATGCATTGCCACAATCACCACAACAATACAAACAGTTGTTGATGACATCTGGTTTTGAAAAATATTTTCAGACAGCTCGATGTATCCGCGACGAGGATCTTCGTGCTGACCGTGGCTATGAGCATACACAGTTAGACATTGAGATGGCGTTTGTAACACGAGATGAAGTGATGGACACTATCGAAGGCATGATTATCTACGTTATGGAAAGTTTGGGTAAAACAATTCGAGAAAAACCGTTTCCACGCGTTACCTACAAAGAAGCAGTGGAGAAATATGGTGCGGACAAATTCGATATGCGCACACCTGAAGAAAAAGAAAAGGGAATTCTTGCATATGCATGGGTGACTGATTTTCCATTCTTTGAAAAAACAGATGATGGCAAGTGGACATTTACACACAACCCATTTTCAATGCCTATGGCAGAGCATTTGGAGTGGCACATGAAAGGAGAAAACGTTGAAAATATTGTTACGCAACAATACGACCTTGTGTGTAACGGATTTGAGACTGGAGGAGGCAGTATCCGAGCACACCGACCTGAAATCCTTGAAGCAACATACAAAATTATGGGTTACTCGGACGAAGAAATTAAAAAGAGTGTCGGACATATGCTAGAAGCGTTTGCTCATGGAGCACCACCGCACGGAGGTATCGGACTCGGCATCGAACGAGGAATTATGATTTTGACAGGCGAATCCTACCTGCGTGAAGTGCAGGCATTTCCAATGACGGGCAAGGGAAAAACAGCTGTAATGCATGCACCAGGTCCTATTGATCCGATTGTGTTACGGGATCTCGGGCTCTCTCAACTAAAGAAAAAAGAGTAGTTCTGATATGTCGGATTTTAACGTCAAAACAGGAGTGTTCGAAGGTCCGTTGGAACTTTTGCTCCAGCTGATTGAAAAGAGAAAACTGTTCATCAACGACATTGCGCTTGCAGAAGTCGCTGACGAATATATTGCACACGTTGAAAAAACAGAATCATTTCCGATGCACGATGTTGCGCAATTTATCCTTGTTGCATCAACACTAGTCCTCATCAAGTCTCGGTCGCTGTTGCCTGAGTTTACACTTTCATCTGAAGAAGAGATGGACATAAGTGATTTGCAAGAACGTTTGCGTCTCTACAAACAAGCACAGGAATTGGCGATTGGCATGCGAAAGTTATTTGGAAAGAATATTAGCTTTATGCCAATCGTTGAAGCGCGTCCGCGTGTCTCGGTGTTTGCACCACATGCATCAATAACTATTGAAAATATGCGTACAGCGCTTGAACATATCCTTGCGCGTTTGCCGAAGAAAGAAACGCTTCGTGAAGCTGTTGTTGAAAAAATTATGAGTCTTGAAGACATGATTGGACGGTTATCTGAGCGTATTCAAAGTGCGCTCACAATGCGTTTCAAAGACTTCGCTACAGCACATCAAAAAGAAGCAACAACAGAACGCGAAGCAAAAGTAAATACAATTGTTGGTTTTCTTGCTATGCTTGAACTCGTTAAACGTGGTGTGCTTCTTGTTCGACAGCGTGAAGAGTTTGCCGATATTGAAATGGAACACGGTGTTGTAGGCACACCACAGTACAACTAATATGCTTGATATTGCATCACAAATTGAGGCTATTCTTTTCTACAAAGGAGAACCTGTACCACACAAAGAACTGGCACAGATTCTCGCTATTTCTATCGACGAGGTACAAAGAGGACTCGATACACTCAAAATTCGTCTCAATGATCGGGGGCTTTCGCTCATTTTGAAAGACGATGAGGCTCTTTTGGCGACAGCGCCGGCAATGTCAGATCGTCTCGAGAAACTTACCAAAGAAGAACTGGAACGTGATTTAGGTAAAGCAGGAATGGAAACACTCACCATCATTGCGTACCACGGACCAGTGACACGCGCACAGATTGATCATATCCGAGGAGTGAATTCGACCTTCTCTGTCCGCCAACTTATGATTCGCGGACTCATTGAACGCACAGAGAACCCAAAAGATATGCGAGCGTTCCTTTACAGACCAACGTTTGAATTGCTATCCTATATGGGACTGTCGACACTCCGCGAGCTTCCTGACTACGCAAACGTGCGCAGTACTTTGGATGCTTTTGAAAAAGAATCGATAGCAAACGAATCACATGCCACCGGACAACCTTCCGACAGCACCGGAACAACCAACAACTAATTCAGTGGACGTTCATGAACATCTTTTCATGATGCGTTTTGTGCCCCGCATTATCGGGGGACTTTTTATACTTGTCTCTTTTTTTGTTGGGGCACTTTTAATTCAAAAACAAGAAGTGTTGGCGCCAACGCAAGCAACAGAGATTGAAACAACCAACGTGCGAGATGTATTTGCGGGACTAACACTTGAGGCACAGGCGGCAATCGTGTGGGATGCAAAAGAGAAACAGGCACTATTCGGACGAGAACAAAGTCGCGTATTGCCACTGGCATCGGTCAGTAAGGTTGTAACGGCGCTTGCAGCGCGTGCCGTAATTGTTGAGGATGCAATTATTACAATTTCTCCAAACGCACTTGGGACTCTGGGGGAGAGTGGACTTACACAAGGTGAACGATGGCTTCGTGACGATCTCATTACCTTTATGCTTGTCACGTCATCAAACGACGCGGCTATTGCGCTTGCTGAGCATTACGATACACACCGAGAAGTGGGCTCTGTTGATTTTGTCTGGCATATGAATGATATTGCACGTGATACTGAAAACACTGATGTTGTATTTGTAAATCCATCAGGACTCGATGAAGGAGAGGAGATACCAATGAATCGAGGCTCCGCAGAAAGCGTTGCGCGCCTCTTTGCGTACGCGCTCCAAACAATCCCTGATTTAATCGACACAACACGGTTCAAAGAGGGGTCGATTACATCTCTTGATCGAACACATACTATTCAAAATACCAATACCATTATTGACGACATCCCTTTGGCAATCGGCTCAAAGACAGGCTTTACAGATAGTGCAGGTGGCAACCTTGTTCTCTCATACGATGCAACGATTGGACACCCTGTTGTCATCGTTGTTTTGGGTTCAAGCAGAGAAGGTCGTTTTACCGATATGAAGGCACTCATTGAGAAGACAACTGACTATTTTGCGCTTCACTAGTTTGCTACACTGTGCGTATGGAACCTTTCGATATTATTCGTGTCATCATTCCTGCAACCGTTGCCTTTGTTACAGGAATTGTATTGACACCCCTCCTCACGCATTATCTGTATACGTTCAAAGCGTGGAAAAAGAAAAGTGTTGCTGTTGCGACTGACGGAGCGCAAGCGCCTATATCACAAAGCTTACATGGTGATGAAGTGCGTCAGACACCACGTATGGGAGGTGTTGTAGTGTGGGGGAGTGCACTTATCGCAACACTTCTCTTTTTTGCGCTTGGGGAATGGACATTTGGTTCAGTTTTCAATAAATTAAATTTTTTAAGCCGCAATCAAACATGGTTGCCACTCTTTACACTTCTTGTTGGAGCGCTTGTTGGACTTTTTGATGACTATCTTACAGTGCAGGAACGCTATGATCATGTTGCCGGAGGATTGTCTGTATGGAAACGCGTGCTAGCGGTGACATTTGTTGCGTGTGTTGGTGCATGGTGGTTCTATGACAAGCTCGATGTTTCAAGCATCGTTGTGCCATTTGCGGGCACGCTTGATATCGGCATTTGGTTCATTCCGTTTTTCATTATCGTGATGCTCGGGTGTTATTCAAGTGGTGTGATTGATGGGCTTGATGGACTTTCAGGAGGTGTTTTTTCATCAATTTTTTCTGCATATGGTGTTATTGCCTTTTTCCAAAATCAATTTGATCTCGCGGCGTTTTGTTTTGTGATTGTTGGAGGACTACTCGCATTTTTGTGGTTCAACATTCCGCCTGCGCGTTTCTTTATGAGCGAAACAGGAATGATGGCACTAACACTCACACTTGCAGTCGTTGCATTTTTGACGGAACAAGTCGTTATTCTTCCAGTGATTGCATTCCTACTTGTTGTGACATCACTTTCTTCAACACTACAACTGGCATCAAAGAAATTACGTAATGGAAAGAAGTTATTTTTAGTTGCTCCACTCCACCATTATCTTCAGGCAGCAAAAGGTTGGTCAGCACATAAGGTAGTTATGCGCTATTGGGTCCTTTCGGTGATTTGCGCGTTTATTGGCATCAGTATTGCCCTCATCGGGTAAGCCTATGCTACGGTTTAGCCGCTTTGACAGGCCTTTTCTCATCATCACCGGCATACTTATTGTCTTTGGCTTTTTTATTTTTGCATCAGCATCACTTGGCTATCTTGCGCGCGAACAAAATCTTTTTTCATCAGTCTTTGTAAATCAATTGGTGTCACTTGGTATCAGTATCCTTGCGCTCATTGTTGTCACGCAAATCAAACCAACATTTTGGAATAAGAATGCATTCTTTATTTTTCTTGGAGCTGTTATTGCGACACTTCTCGTGTTCGTGCCAATGCTTGGAGGTGAACATGGTGGTGCAAAACGTTGGATTTGGCTTGGTTTTATTTCATTTCAACCATCAGAACTTTTGAAATTTGGTTTTATTGTGTACTACGCGGCATGGTGTGCAGGTGTTCGCGACAAAATTCGCACCATGAGATACGGCATCGTACCGTTGTGCATTCTTGTTGCAATCGCCGCACTCATTCTTGTCTTTCAACCTGACTTCGGCACGCTCATCATCATTACAATCGGTGCACTGAGTATTTTCTTTGCATCAGGCGCGTCATGGAAACATATTATCGGTATCGTCTTCGCTGGACTCGTCGGCATTATGCTTGCCGGTACACTTGTGCCGTATGTGAAGGATCGTTTGATGACATTTGTTGATCCATCGCGCGATCCATTGGGAGCGGGGTACCAGATTCAACAATCACTTATTGCTATTGGATCGGGGGGTATTACGGGACGAGGATTTGGACAGAGTGTGCAGAAATTTAATTTTCTTCCTGAACCGATTGGGGACTCCATTTTTGCCGTTTTTGCTGAAGAGTGGGGATTTATCGGTAGCATTATTCTCATCTCACTCTTTGTTGCATTTCTCGCGCGTGGGTATCGTATTGCGAACCGTGCCCCCACGTCGTTTACAAAACTTTTGACAATTGGTTTTATTACCACAATCGTTGCACAATCATTCATCAACATTGGCGCAATGCTTGGGATTATTCCTCTGACGGGCGACCCACTTGTCTTTGTGAGTCATGGAGGGTCATCACTTCTCATTGCATTGATTGAAATTGGCATCATTCTTCGTATTTCAAGCCACAGTGGCAACGAAAAAGGCGCTTTGGAGAAGGTATAAAGGCTATAATGTCGGCTTTTTTCTGGTATACTTTTGCATATAACGCTTTATATATATGCGCATTGTACTTACGGGAGGCGGTAGCGGAGGACACTTTTACCCGCTCATTGCTGTTGCACAGGAAATAAGGAAAATAGCTCGTGAAGAAAAGCTTCTCGACCCAGATTTGGTGTACATGGCCCCCGAACCATATGACTCCGACGTGTTGTTTGAGCATGATATAACTTTCAAGAAAGTTGCTTCAGGAAAATGGCGGAAATATCTGTCACTCCTCAATGTGATTGATACGTTCAAAGTAGGGTGGGGGATTGTGCGTGCTTTTCTTTCGATGTACTTTTTGTTACCGGACGTTGTTTTTAGCAAAGGTGGGTATCCGGCTGTTCCTGTGTTGTGGGCCGCACGATTCTTTCGCATTCCTGTCATCATTCACGAATCAGATAGCTTGCCGGGCCGCGCAAACTCATGGGCATCAAAATTTGCAAAACGAATTGCAATTTCATACGGAGAAACAGCTGAGCTTTATGAAAAGCTTACCAAAAATAGAAAAGACAAAGCACCGCGGATTGCGCTCACTGGAAACCCTGTTCGTCATGAATTGATGACGTTGGCACCGACGGGTGCTCGAGAATATTTGAAACTTGAAGAGGGGATTCCCACGATTCTTGTGTTGGGTGGATCACAGGGTGCACAGGCAATAAATGAAATTTTGATTGAGGCCTTGCCTGATTTGGTGACAAAGTACAATATCATTCACCAGACAGGCCAAAAACAATTTGATATTTCTCGTGAGACGGCAAATATTGTATTGCAAAATAATCCAAACGCAGGACGCTATGTTGCGTTTCCTTTCTTAAATGTTCTTGCACTTCGTATGTCAGCAGGTGTCGCTGATATCCTCGTCTCACGTGCAGGTTCAGGAAGTATTTTTGAAGCGGCGATTTGGAAAAAGCCAGCAATTATCATTCCAATTCCAGAAGATGTGAGCCACGATCAACACAGCAATGCCTTTGCATATGCACGAAGTGGCGCCGCTGTTGTTATTGAACAAATGAATCTCACGCCACACCTTCTTATTTCGGAGATTAATCGCCTTATTGAAAATCCAGACGAGCGCGCACGTATGGCAGAGGCCGCAGGTCGCTTTGCACAACCTGAAGCGGCACGAAAAATCGCTCGAGAAATCCTTGATCTTGCGCTTGAACATGAAAAATAATCTGCCACAAAATGTGCGCACGCGATTTGCTCCGTCTCCAACGGGGTTTCTCCATATGGGTGGCGTGCGCACGGCACTTTTTAATTATCTCTTTGCACGTAAACATGGCGGCACCTATCTTTTGCGTATTGAAGACACAGACAAGGCACGTAACAAACAAGAGTGGACGGATGCACTTATTGCAGATCTTGAATGGCTTGGCTTGAAACAGGACGAGTTTGCACAACAATCTGATCGAACAGACCTCTACAAAGAGAAACTTGAAGCACTTATTGCTTCAGGGGCTGCATATATTTCAAAGGAAACTCCAAAAGAAGAGGGCCAGCGCGATGAGGTGATTCGGTTTAAAAATCCAAACAAGGTTGTGACGCTTAACGACCTCATTCGTGGCGAGGTTTCAGTAGACACAACTGATCTTGGTGATTTTGTGATTGCGCGAACACTAGAAGAACCGGTGTATCACTTTGCGGTTGTTGTTGATGATATGGACATGCAGGTAACACACGTTATCCGTGCAGAAGAGCATCTTTCGAACACCCCTCGACAAATTCTTATTCAAGAAGCACTCGGCGCACCGCGTCCTATCTATGCGCACCTACCACTCGTGCTTGCAGAAGACAAATCAAAACTTTCAAAACGAAAACACGGTGAGACGGTGTCGTTGACGTACTATCGAAACCTCGGCTACCTTCCGGAAGCGATTGTGAACTTTGTTGCGCTTATGGGTTGGAACCCAGGCACTGAACAAGAAGTGCTTTCAATGGAAGAACTTATTGCACAATTTGATATTGAAAAAGTACAAAAAGGCGGTGCAGTCTTTAATGTTGAGAAATTAAATTGGCTCAACCGCGAATACATTAAGCGAATGCCAGAGGATGCACAACTTGCGGAAGTACTCACATTTGCACCTGAAGGTGTTGATACAACAATCGTAAAAAAACTTCTCTCACTTATTCTCGATCGTATTCACACATTTGGTGATGTGAAGAAAATATTTGATGAAGGGGAATTCTCATTCATGTTTGAGACACCTACAATTGACCTTCAAAAGTTGCTTTGGAAAGGGGAAGGGAACCTCGCCGATGTTCTTGCACATATAACATCAGTACAAACGATGCTTGAAAAACATAAAGAAAGCGGGGGAGAGACGTCTGCAGAGGCCCTTAAAGCTCTTATATGGCCCTACGCAGAGGAAAAAGGCCGTGGCACAGTACTTTGGCCACTTCGATTTGCCCTTACCGGCAAGGACAAATCCCCAGACCCTTTTACGGTTATGAGCCTTTTAGGCCTTACCGAGACCTGTGCTCGTTTAGAGGTCATAATAGAAAAAATTCGTAATGAGTAGAACGCTTTTTATACGAACTGTACTAGAAACTCTCGCGCTCTTTCTGTGCGGTGTTCTTTTTGTTTTTGCACAAAGTGTTGGCGACCTTCGCGACAAAATTGATGATAAACGCGATGAGATTGAAGATATTGAAGCTGAAATTGCTCGCTACGAACAAGAACTCACGCGTGTGGGTGCGGAACGTTCAACACTTGAGTCGGCAATCGCGCAATTGAATCTCACGCGACAAAAATTACTTTCAGATATCAGTCTGACACAAAAGAAAATCCAACAAGCGCAGTACACGATTGAAACACTCGGCGTTGAGATTCAAGATAAAGAAACTCGTATTGAAAATAACAATACATTGTTGGCGCAAGCGCTTCGGCAAGTGAACTCAACTGACCGACAATCATTTGTCGAGACGATTTTGTCGCAGGAAGATATTTCTGAAGTTTGGGTTGAAATGGATCAACTTGAACAACTTCAAGCGACCGTTCGAGAGGAGCTTTTTAAATTGCGTGACTTAAAAACTGAACTGGTTGAAAAACAGACGGATGAGCAAGCCGAGCACGACAATTTGAGTTCATATAAATCAAAACTTACAGGACAACAGCAGGTGATTGATGAAAATAAAAAACAAAAGGACACTCTTTTGAATCAAACAAAAAATGAAGAGGCTGAGTACCAGCGTTTGCTCGCAGAAAAACTAGCAGCACAAAAAAAGATTGAGAGTGAACTTCAAGACTTTGAAGCTCAATTGCAATACGCCCTTGATCCTTCACGATTGCCTAAGGAAGGAAGTTCGGTTCTTGCGTGGCCAATCGAAAATCCTGAAATCACACAAGGATATGGTTTGACTTCATTTGCTCGCCAAGGTTCGTATGGATATGACAAAGACGGTAATCCAAATCCTCACCGTGGTATCGATTTTAGAGCATCAGTCGGCACACCAGTCCTTGCAACAGCACCGGGAACCGTTCGTGATGCAGTCAACATGGATGCGGTGCGTGGGTGTTACTCATATGGACGCTGGATTTTGGTTGATCATGACAATGGTTTTTCATCAATGTATGCGCACCTCTCCGTCATGAGTGTTGAAGCGGGCGACTACGTAAAGCAAGGTCAAATTATCGGCTACTCAGGACAATCGGGATATGCAACAGGTCCGCACCTCCACTTTACGATTTTCGATAGGGAAGCCGTGCAAGTTGCTCCGTTCACGTGGAGTAATGGCTGTAAGGGAACTCGTGTCGCGTACGCGCCATACGAAGCCTATTTGAATCCATTGTCGTATTTGCCCAAATAGTCTACGCTAGAGGTATATGCAACAAACTCGAGAACGCGGATTAGTTGGACTCCTCATTGTTATTGTTATCGGCCTTATTATTCTCGGCTACTTTGGTTTTAATATTCAAGAAATTTTGGCGAAGCCGATTGTTCATGACAACTTGGTGTACTTCTGGAACCTCTTAAAAGCGCTTTGGAGCAACTTTTTGGCTGGACCTGCTATTTGGGTCTGGGAGCACATCATCAAATTCTTTTGGGATTTATTTTTGCAGGGTTTGGGTAACTTAGGTGATGGTCAAGGTGCAAGTGAATTAATGCAGCAGTAGTTTTTCAGAGAAAAGGGAAGTGCGACTCCCCTAACGCCCTTATTTTTCGAAAGACCCCTCTCGGGTCAATTTCGAGTATCAGGTGACCTCATATACGCCTCAAGGAGGTCATTTTAAGGTATAGGGGTACGTCTAGGTTGGGTCCATAAAGTTGATTTTGAAATATGTAAATGAGTTCTACAAAAGAAAAAATATTTTGCGATGCATCTTTAGGGAAGATTGCGTTGCAAAATATTTTTGATCTTTTACGACCCGTAGAGTAGAGAATATGGAAGACATACGAGAACAAGCCCACAGGCTGTTTACAGCCCTGGCCATAGTTTATTTAGATAAGGGTCGTAAAAGATATATTGTGCGACGCTATAGCTTTCGAGCTATGGAACCACAAAGCCTCCCCCCTCTGATCTATCAATTACAATTTGCAGCTTTTGTAAATCCAGCTGCTAGTGCATCGGATTCATTTGTAAAGAATATTTTATTTTCATTTTTTATTTGACTCGCTCCCGGACACCAAGGGTAGTGGAATTTTGTACTATTCTTTGAGGCAACCACTTGGCCCTCTGTAGGGGCCCTCTCCCCCATCTCTGGGTTAGTTGGCGGTTCAGAAGTTATTACTTCAGAAGTTTGTGCAGTTGTTGTAGAAAATTCTAAAATAATTTCTGCGTTTGCTTCGCCTTTGCCATACAATCGCCCTATACCAAATGCTCCAAAAGCTAAGAGCATGGCACAGCCCATAAAGACCCTTTCATGGGTTACAAAATGCTCAAGACGAGCCTTGCCCTGCTCTCTAATAAGTGCTATACTCATAGTCTGTCGAAATTCAATTCTACGGGTATCACTTCAAAAATATTTAAAGTTATATGGCACATAGAAAAGCCGGAGGAACAGCACGAAACCTTCGAGACTCACAACCAAAGTTCCTCGGCGTTAAAGTTGCTGATGGACAAGTGGCACAAAAGGGATCAATTATCGTCCGCCAGCGCGGTACGCGATATGTAGCCGGTGATAACGTTCGCACAGGTAGAGATCACACACTCTTTGCTGTTGCGGACGGTGTCGCCCGCTTTAAAGATGTTCGCAAGAAATCGTTTGACGGATCATACAACATCCGCAAAGACGTCTCAGTTGAAGTTAAATAAAAACCACTCTCCTGTCTCTTTTAAAATGCACGGATAAAATTCTACTGAATTTTTCCTCGTACTCGCGTCGTCACGCTCGCAAGTCATTTTAAAAGAGCAGGACTCGTTCCGACGTAAAAACAAAAATCCGCGATGAGCGGATTTTTTGTTTGCATTGGATTATGAATGACATGTAAGTGAGCTTGTCTTTTTGAAAAGAACTTGGAAGATGCGACGACGTCGGACAGAAGAAAAATCAAGCTTGATTTTTCTGTGTCTTTTCAAAAAGATATGCGAACGGCCTTTACATATCGCTAATCATGAGTGTCATCTTCCCTGTTGCACCTCCACCAGAAAGCGAGAGTGTGTGTTCCCCACCCTCTTTGATTGGGGATTTCAAACCAAGTGTGTCCGGCGGAAGAAGCACACCAAGTTCATTGTAAATTGCTGTTGCAATATCTTCTGGTTTCAATGCTGCAAAGACATGACCTTGCTCATTAAGTCGTGTTCGGAGTGTTGCTGTTTTTCCATCGAGTGCTCGAACGCCTTCCGCGATTTTTTCTTCCTCAGCCTTGTATGTTGTTTCTCGTTTTGACTTATTGGCCTCAAGATCACGCATTGCACCTGGTGTTGCAGCTTTCGCCATTCCTTTTGGGATTAAAAAGTTGAGTGCATATCCTTCAGACACGGTAACCACCGTATCTTTTTTTCCAACCTTCGCCACATCGCGCAATAGAATAATTTCCATATAGAGGAAGCATACTAAAAGCCACTAAAAACACAATCCTCTACAAAGGGATTGACGGAAAACTCCAACATGGTATGTTCCCTACCAGATGGCTCCTTAAAACCTCTCTCATGAAAGGAGGTGGTGCATGGCATGAGCATTGAGACACACGTTGATGCACGTTCGCTTATCCAGCTCAAAGACGGCAAAAGGATAATCATTTCTGACCGTCCTCTGGGAAGCGAGAACCTCATCGCTGCAGTATCAGTTCGTAACGGCAAGTTGTTCGTAGATGGCGAATACGTCCGTGAACTCTTGCCCGAAGAACTCCCACCGGAAAAGACACGTACGCTTCTTGACTCGCTTCTGCTTCCTGAACTTGAGGGATAACGATGCAACAACGCATCTCACTTCCGTTTCCTACCGACCTCGTGATCGCAGTTCATTTCATATGAACAGCCACGGGGTCTTTCCTTTTTTATCGGCGACGTAGAACGAACGAAAAGAAAATGTAATCACTTTCTTTTCCGAGCCGAGCCTGCCGGCAGGGAGTCGATATGGGGTCAGTGTCTTAGGCTTGCCCCAAAGGACCCTTACTGTGCAACAAGTTCGAGAGCTTTTTCCAATTGAAGGTCGTCAGGTGTGCCAACAGTTCCCGGCTCTGTTTCAACAACAACATCAGGTGCAAGACCTTCAAGAGAGATTGATGTGCCATCTGGTGTATACCACTGCGCAACCGTCACTTTGAGTGATGTATCAAAGGTAATTGGAATCAATTCTTGCACGGATCCTTTACCAAAACTTTGTGTACCAACGAGTGTTGCAATGTCGTGCTCCTTGAGTGCCCCAGCGACGATTTCAGATGCTGAAGCGGAACCACCGTTTATGAGGACAATAATTTTTGCTGGTTTTTTGGGAAGTACATATCCCTTGCTCAAGTGCTCTTTATTTTGTTCCTCATCTTTTTCGGATCGTTCACTCACAATAATGTCACCTGCGGGTACAAAGTAGCTTGCAATGTCCACTGCGGCATCAAGAAAACCTCCTGGGTTGCCACGAAGATCAATAATCATTCGATCGGCAGACGACTGTGCGAACTCTTGCATTGCTTGTTTAAATCGCATTGTCGCGAGTGCATCAAAGTTGTAGAGCGAAAGAATGAACACGTTATTGCGAACCTCGGTTTTAAGCGTAGGAACAACAATTTTTGCACGCACAAGCGTAAATGTCAGGAATTCATCGGCGCCTTCACGTGCAATTTCAAGAACTACCTCGGTTCCCTCTTCACCACGAATGCGCTTCACCGCTTCATCGACAGTCAAGCCAGAGGTCGATTCACCATCAATCGAAACAACATAATCTCCAGACTGAATGCCGGCGCGTTCTGCAGGAGTGTCTTTAAGTGGCGCAATAACAACAATGGTTCCTTCCTTCTCACCTATTTCCATACCAACCCCACCAAATGAACCACGAATCATTTCCTCAAAGAGAGATGCTTCTTCAGGTGGCATGAAGACGGTATACGGGTCACCAAAAGAATCTGCGAGGCCGCTGATTGCTCCCCACACTTTTTCGTCTTGCGTTGTCTCACCTCCGCCAGAATATTTTTCATCAAGAATACTCCATGCTTCCCAGAACGGTTCAAAATCAATATTTTCAGGCTTCCCTTCATTCATGCCCGTCACTCCGGAAACAGAATTTGATGCTGGAACGGAAGCTCGGCCAAAAAAATAACCGGCCCACAGAAAGAGGACAGCAACGGCAACGAACTGTGTAATTTTTTTCAAAAGTCCACCTCGCATAGCACTCTAGTATCTCATACGATAGAATGGAGACAAATATGATTAGATTGTATAACACGCTTACTCGAAAGAAAGAGGACTTCACTCCCCTTCATGAAGGTCATGTTGGTATGTATAACTGTGGCCCAACGGTGTACGACCGAGCACACATCGGCAACTTACGCGCGTATGTATTCTCTGACACATTGCGCCGAGTGCTCGAACTGCAAGGTCTTACAGTGCTCCAAGTCATGAATATCACTGATGTTGGGCATCTTTCATCAGACGGTGACTCAGGTGAAGATAAAATGACAAAAGGTCTGAAGCGTGAGGGTTTGCCGCTCACCCTCGATGGTATGAAGACACTTGCAGATACCTACACACGTATTTTTGAAAAAGATATTGCTGCACTCAATATTGAACATCCCCACGAACTTCCCCGCGCAAGTGAACATATTCAAGAGCAGATTGATATCATTTCAAAACTTAAAGAAAAGGGTTTTGTGTACACCACAAAGGATGGTGTATATTTTGATACAAATAAAGATGTTAATTACGGAAAACTTGGCGGCCTTACTCCCCTCGATGATTCACAAGAACGTATCTCCGGCAATGATGAAAAGAAAAATCCACGAGACTTTGCGGTATGGAAATTAAATAGTGAGATTGGTTGGGAGTCACCATGGGGTAAAGGTTTTCCTGGATGGCACATTGAATGTTCAGCGATGGCAATGAAATATCTTGGTGAGTCATTTGATATTCACACGGGTGGTATTGATCACATTCCTGTCCATCACAACAATGAAATCGCGCAGTCAGAGAATGCAACAGGTAAACAATTCGCTCGTTTTTGGATTCATGGAGCGTTTTTGAATATAGATAATACAAAAATTTCAAAATCTCTTGGTAATTTTATTACACTTGAGGACCTACAAGAAAAAGGTATCTCCCCCATCGCCTACCGCTATTGGTTACTCACAGGACACTACAGAAGTGAGCTCAATTTTAGTCTTGAGGCACTTGAAGCTGGTCAAAACGCATACAACAAACTCATTGATCGACTTCGTTCGTTTGGTACAGAAGTCGGCACGGTTGATATTGGGTATGAGGCAAAGTTTCTTGAGGCAGTAAACGATGATCTCAACACACCACAAGTAATTGCCCTCATGTGGGACATGCTCAAAGATGATTCGCTCTCAGATAAAGACAAAAAAGCCACGCTCTTTTATTTTGATCGTGTGCTTGGGCTCGGTCTTCGCGATATCCGCGCTATAGAAATTCTAGAGGAGATTCAGATACTCTTAAATGAACGCGAATCTGCGCGTAAAGCAAAAGAGTGGGCAAAAGCAGATGAACTTCGTGAAAAAATTGCAGGACTTGGATATGACGTGAAAGATTCCGCAGACGGCTATACGATTTTTGCAAAATAAAAGGCCGCGGGGGTATCGGTGAGTTTGGAGTGTCAAATCCTACTCCCCCCGCGGCCTTGCGATGTAAGGGCCTTTATGGCATACTCCTTTTTGTCGCACCGGCGACCTTTACAAGAATGTCGAGGAGATACCCCCCCTCGGCCAAACCCTATATACAACCGTCGTATGACGGAACGTACACGGGGCTTTCCCCTTTTTTTATTGGCGACGTAGAGCGAACGAAATAAAAAATTTATTTTTCATTTCCGAGCCGAGCCTGCCGGCAGGCAGGGAGCCAAAAAAGAATTGATATCTTTATTTTATGACAGCGAAAAAACACGAACACGAAGAGGTATTGGATGAAGCTCTTGATGGAAAAGAAAAGAAGAGCGATAAGCTCATGGGCTCATACCTCACGGAAACAAAACAACCTCCAAAACAAGGAGACATTATTGAGGGTAAAGTTATTGCGCTTCACAAGTCTACGGTCTTGGTTGATATCGCACCATTTGGTACGGGTATTATCTACGGACGTGAATACACAAATGCGCGTGATCTCATCAAGAATATTTCTATTGGTGATGATGTAACCGCAACGGTTGTGGACATCAACAATCCCGATGGCTACCTCGAGCTCTCACTCAAGGAAGCACGTCAGGCAATTATCTGGGGTGAAGCAGAACGCGCACTCAAAGATAAGAAGCAGTTCGACGTGATGGTGAAGGAAGCAAACAAGGGTGGCCTCATTATGGAATGGCAAGGCATCCTCGGTTTCTTGCCAGCGTCACAGTTGGGCCCTGACCACTATCCTCGTGTTGATGGTGGCGACAAAGATCGAATTTTGGGAGAGTTGCAAAAGCTCGTCGGTAATCCCCTTGCAGTAACAATCATTACTGCTGATCCAAAAGAAGGAAAACTTATCTTCTCTGAAAAAGGTACAACACAGAAAGAAAAAGAAGTGCTCGTTGGTAAATACGCTGTGGGTGATGAACTCAACGGTGTTATCACAGGTATCGTAGACTTCGGTGTCTTCATTAAGGTTGAAGATGGTCTCGAAGGTTTGGCACACATCTCTGAACTCGACTGGGGTCTTGTTGAAGATCCTCGCAAAATGTTCAAGGTTGGCGAACCAGTTCGCGTAAAGGTTATTGAAGTGAAGGACGGTAAAATCTCACTCTCAATCAAGGCGTTGAAAGCAAACCCATGGGTTGAAGCAGCCAAGAAGTACTCAAAAGATGACACCGTTGAAGCAGTTATCATCAAGTACAACAAGCACGGTGCATTGGCCTCAATCGAAGAAGGTGTTGCGGGACTCGTTCATGTATCTGAATTCGAATCAACAGAGAAACTTCGCGAGAAGCTTGAACTTGGAAAATCCTACTCATTCAAGATTAACCTCTTTGATCCAAAGGAACAGCGCATGACACTCTCGTACATGCCTGAGAAAAAATAGTCGTTCACATCTTCTTTTTGAAAAGACACGAAGAAAGTAAGCCTACTTTCTTCTCCGTCCGACACCGTCGTGTCTCCCGAGGTCTTTTCAAAAAGAAAAGTTCACTCGCACGTTAATACAAGAAAAACAAAATCCGCTCGAAAGGGCGGGTTTTGTTTTTCTATATACATGAAAGCCCCGTCACACTATGAGATGTAACGGGGGTTGAAGCGTTCTTCGTGTCAATCAGAGGGCGGCCCACCACGGCCGGACACGAGCCAGCCCACGAGAAGGACGAGAAGGACGATGAGGAGGAGCTTCGCGGTCGTTGCAGCCGTACCGGCGACCACACCGAAACCGAGAAGTGCGGCGACGATTGCGATGATGAGGAACGTCACTGACCATGACCGCATATGTCTTTCCTTATCTATCCGTATGCGCTACGGACACGCGGTCTCGCGGAGAGACATCTGACTTATATTATACAGGAACTCCTTTGTATTGTCAATACTAGTTAAATCTGTTCATTGCAACTCCTCTTCCCTCTTCTACAATTGTTTGAATTGCTTCAACTGATTTCTTAATCACCTTTTTGAGATCTGATTCTTCTGTCTTCTTGAAATCCCCAATAACGTGTTTAAGTACTTTCTCGTCTCCTTTTGGTTTTTTGATTTTGCCACTTGGTGTTTCTCCAGAGACCCCAACACGAATACGAAGATACTCATTTGTCTTGAGTGCACGTTCAACCGATTCAATACCCTTATGTCCTCCTGAACCGCGAGCAAAAGAGAGTTTGAGTCCACCTAATGGCAAATCGAGGTCATCTTGGACGACAATAATACGTTGAGGAGGGACTGTTTTTGACTTTGTGAGGTAACCAACAGCAAGTCCTGACTTGTTCATAAACGTGTCAGGCAAAGCCGCAATGATTGTATGTGAGCCAATTTTGACTTGAGAGAGAAGCGAATTTGAGCCAGCATCCTTTTTCCAAGGTGTGCCATCGTTCACATCGACAAATTTCTCCACAATCGTTCGTCCAACATTGTGTCGTGTGTGTTCATACTCTTCTCCAGGGTTTCCAAGACCAACCATGAGGTATTTCATACGACTAGTATGACGCATGAGTGGTAGTGTTCGCAAGAATGGCAAAAAATATAGCCATGACACATGAAATCTTCTTGCGTCAAGGATTATGAGAACGTACAATGCGTACACAAATTATGGAATCTGAAACATCACAGACACCTACTCCCTCAGTGCGATCAAAATTTTCTCCATTTATTTCGGAAATGATTCGCTTCGTGATGATTGCTGTGTTCATTGTGTTGCCGATTCGCCTCTACATTGCACAACCATTTATTGTAAGTGGTTCATCGATGGATCCAACATTCGCAAATGGCGAATATCTCATTGTTGATGAAGCATCATATCGATTTGGTGATCCAGAACGTGGTGATGTCATTATCTTTAAATACCCACAAGACACATCAAAGTTTTTTATCAAGCGCATCATTGGTCTGCCAGGAGAAACAGTACACGTTGAAGGTACAAAAATCAGAATTGTGAATGAAAACAACCCTGAAGGATTTGTACTCGATGAGTCATACCTCACTCACGAAACAGAAAGCTTTATTCGTCTCAAGCTCTCTGATGAAGAATACTTCGTCATGGGTGACAATCGCCCCGCAAGTTCTGATTCTCGTGTCTGGGGACCTCTCCCACGAGAGTTAATCATTGGTCGTGCATTTGTTCGTCTCTTACCTGCCGGAAGAATTGATCTCTTCCCTGGCGAGCATTCATATGAGCTCGATGCTGAAATAACCGAATAACTATGGCAACAACAGCACGAGATCGAAACATAGGAGTTGCCTACACATATGATGGCGAACTCAAACGAGCCCTCGATATCGCTGAAGCATACGGATTTCGTATTTTGCCTCCACTCAAAGTTGAAGCGTGCGATCGTGAACACGCAGAAAACTACACGTGTCCTGAACATCATATTGCGGCACTCAAACACTTTGATGCACGCCAAGAAACATATCCTGATGGTGTTGCGCGGATTGCGCACACGCACAAAGTGCCCTACAAAAATCGTCTTGAACTTCGTCTTGAGATACTTGGAGATAGAGAAAGCTCTGCTGAAGGGCTACTCTTCCAGGCTGCGCACGCCATTTTGCAGGAGTACGGACACAAAAACACCATGGTGACCGTGAATAGCGTTGGTGGCAAAGAGACACTTGGTTCATTCACACAATCAGTTGGACATTATTTCCGCGCACGAATAAACGAACTCGACCCAGAGTGTCGTAATAATTTCAAAAAATCAGTATTTGCACCACTTCGCTGTACTCACGAAGCATGTTTGCAACACCGCACTGATGCGCCGCACTCACTTAACTTTTTGACGGAACAAAACCGCCAACATTTCAAAGAAGTATTGGAATATCTTGAGGCATTTGAACTCCCCTATGCTGTTGATCCACATTTGGTTGGGAGTGAGCACTACACAACGCGCACGGTGTACTCAATTACGTCATCAGGACGTCACGCAGATGAGGATGCACCTCGGGAAACGGTTGCATGGGGCGAACGCTATGACCATCTCGCAAAACGAATTGGCCTAAAAAAAGTGATTCCTGCAGTGAATATCACACTTGATCTCGGCACACGAACGACAAAAGAATCCTTCAAAGAGCGTTCACGAAAGCAGACAATTGCGGTGCACATCATTCATGCTGGCCGTCCCGCGAAAATGCGTGTTTTGAAACTTGCTGAGTTCCTCCGTACTTCTCACATTCGTGTATCAATGCATTTGCACAAAAATAGCGTGACTGAACAGCTTGAGCGGGCACAGTTGGCAAAAGTACCTCTCCTCATCATTGTGGGCCAAAAAGAGGTCTTGGATGGCACCGTTATGATCCGGCATGCGGCCACGAGTAGCCAAGAAAGTGTTCCTCTGTCTAGGGTCGCCACATATCTGAAGTCCCGTATCTAGCCGTTGCAGGCCTACGCGCCCTGTGGTACTATTATGACCCTATGGCAGTACATGTAAGCATCACACGCAGCGAAAAAGAGAACAACATGGGCGTCATGCGACGCTTTCGTCAGCGCGTAACTGAATGGGGTGGCGTCAAGAAAAAGCGCTCAGTTCGCTACCACAGCCGCACTGCATCAAAGTACGTAACGAAGAAAAGCCGTTTGCGCACTATTGCCCGTAAGACAGTACGCGCTCGCCTCTATAAGCTTGGCCTTACCGATAAGGCGTAGTATGACGCTTGTCACTACCTCCACATTAAAGCAAAAAACACCCCTTTCCACCCAGCAAGGGGTGTCGCTCTATACCCAAGCGGCCAAACTCATTTTAGGAACAACATACGAGGTATCTCTCGTTTTCGTTGGTAATGCAAAATCGCACGCAATAAATCGAACCTACCGTGGTAAAGATAAAGCCACAAATGTCCTTGCATTTCCACTTTCAGATACAAACGGCGAAATCGTTATCGCACTTCCCTACGCACGCCGCGAAGCAAAAGACTTTGGTTCGACCCCTGATGAACACATTCTGTACCTTTTTATACACGGTTGTTGCCACTTAAAAGGCCTTGATCACGGAGAAGAAATGGAAGAACTCGAGCAAAAGACGCTCAAAAAACTCTCAAAGAAACGCGCATAATCGTTTCGTAATACGGCCATCCTGTTTTATACTGTGAGTCGACAAACAGGACACATGGCTCGAACTATTGCAACAGGAATCGACGTCGGTACAGACTCCGTAAAGGTAGTCGTCGCTGAATACCTGCGCGGTGAACGCGGTGTTGGCCGCAAAATTATCGGTGTGGGTGCGTCTGACTCACTCGGCCTCCGCCATGGCTACATCGTTGATGCCCCGCAGGTCACACGAAGTATTCGTCAGGCAGTCATCCAAGCAGAAAAGACATCTCGCACACGAATTGAATCGTGTGTCCTTTCCGTTGGTGGTGTTGGTATTGAAAGCTTTGTGGTCTCTGGCTCAAGTGTCATCAGTCGTGCAGACTCAGAAATAAGCGATCTTGACCTCGATCGTGCGATTGCAGGAGCTCAAGAGACGTTGCCCGATCTCGCAAAGAACAATCGAAAAATTCTTCATGCTATCCCCCTTCTCTATAAACTCGACAGCAAAGAAGTACTCGGTCGCGTTGTTGGTATGAAAGGTGTAAAGCTCGAAGTGAAGATGCTCTACGTTACAGCACTCGAACAGCACCTCGCTGATCTTATTGAAGCAGTTGAGCGTGTTGGTATTGAAGTGATTGAAGTGATTGCAAGTCCAATTGCATCTGCAGTTGCAACACTCACCAAACCTCAACGCGTCGCCGGTTGTCTTCTTGTTGATATTGGTTCTGAAACAACATCAATGATTGTGTATGAGAATGATGTACCTGTCTCACTCAAGGTATTTCCAATTGGTTCAAGCGATATTACGAATGACATCGCACTCGGACTCCGTGTTCCACTTGATGATGCAGAAAAAATTAAACTCGGTAGTCTCATTCAGACAACAGCGCCTCGTAAAAAATTAGAGGACATCATGAATGCACGTCTGAAAGATATTTTTGAACTTATTGAAACACATTTAAAGAAAATGGGACGTAATGGTCTCTTACCTGCTGGTGTAACACTCACAGGTGGTGGTTCGCGTATCGTAAGTATTGAAGATGTTGCTCGAACAGTGCTCGCCTTGCCTGCACGCGTTGGAAAAATTCAAATCAATAGCACGGCACATGGTGAAGTCTATGATCCATCGTGGACAGTTGCCTACGGCTTGGCACTTCTCGGACTTACATCGGGTGGCGTTGGTTCACGTTTGCCTACATTCTCAAAAGGTCCAAGTATGTTCTCTGGTATGGGCAACAAATTCTCAAACCTCCTCAAGAAATTTCTTCCGTAGTGCATTATAAAGACCTAGAAGTGCCAAAGTGTCAATAATGTGTTCTTATCCCCTGCCCTATGGTAGATAAAGGGTTTTTTGCTATTATTGATTCCATAGAAATGGGGATAAGCTCGTTTTTCGAGCGTATTTTTAAAGCATTATATGGCTACTAAAGTAACACCTGAAGTTGAGACATTCGCACGGATTAAGGTTGTTGGTGCTGGAGGGTCAGGATCAAACGCGGTAAATCACATGGTGAACGAAAAAGTTCGCGGTGTTGAATTCATTGCAGTAAACACTGACGCTCAAGATCTCCACAACACGCTCGCAAAGAGAAAGATTCACATTGGTAAGAACCTTACAAAAGGACTCGGTGCCGGAATGGACCCTGTCATTGGTAAACGCGCTGCAGACGAAACAAAAGAAGAAATTCAAGAAGCCCTTAAGGGTGCCGACATGGTTTTCCTCACGGGTGGTATGGGAGGTGGAACAGGAACAGGTGCAATGCCATCAATCGCACAAGTTTCTCGCGAATTAGGTGCGCTCACCATCGGTGTTGTCACAAAACCATTTAGCTTTGAAGGGGCACAGCGTATGCGCATCGCACAGCAAGGTCTCGACGAGCTCCGCAAAGAAGTAGATGCCTTGGTTGTGATTCCAAACGATCGCCTCTTCGGCATCATTCAGAAAGACACATCAATCAACCATGCATTCAAAATGTGTGACGAGGTGTTGCGACAAGCAGTTGAAGGTATCTCTGATTTGATTACAATGCCGGGTATCATCAACGTCGACTTCGCCGACATTCGTGCCATTTTGCAAAACGCAGGTTCAGCACTCATGGGTATCGGTACGGCAACAGGTGAAAAGCGTGCGACAGAAGCCGCACAGATGGCAATCAACTCTCCTCTTCTTGATGTCTCCGTATCAGGCGCAAAGGGAGTGCTGTTTGCAATCGCTGGTGGTGATGATCTCACGATGATGGAAATTCAGGAAGCTGCGAAAGTAATTACAGAAAACGTTGATAAGGATGCAAAGATTATCTTCGGTGCTATCAAAGATGACCGTTTGAAGAAGAACGAAATTAAAGTAACCGTGATTGCTTCAGGTTTTCCTGAGAACAACGGTGCAAATCCTTCCCTCTTCCAATTTGGCCGCAAAGAAGTAAAAGAAAAAGAAGAAACGGTTGGTGCAAAGATTGCAGCAAATAAGAAAGAAGAAGCAAAGATGGAACGTGAGGAAATGATTTCTGCCCAAGCTCCTAAACCTGCTCCTACGATTGAATTGAAACCAAAGGCAGACGATGATGAAGACGAATGGGGTGCGATTCCAGCTTTCCTTCGCCGAAAGAAATAAGCTTATAGCTAATAGCTTTTAGCTTATAGAAATCCTTTAAAGAAAATTTAACTCTTCTCTGTAGAATTAAGGAGTGAATAAACTTCCCTCTTACAGAGAACTCTTAGTTTGGCAAAAAGCAATTCTGCTCTGCACGGAAATATATAAACTCACGCACTCATTCCCGCGAGAAGAAATATTTGGGCTTACTTCTCAAATAAGAAGAAGTTGTGTATCAATCCCCTCAAATATTGCTGAGGGTAGGTACCGATCGTCAAGAAAGGATTTTCTTCAGTTTCTTAGAATTGCGTATGCATCTGGAGCTGAGCTGGAAACTCAACTTGAAATTGCACAGAACGTCTTGAAAATACCTCCTGAAAGATTTAAGACTAGTAAAAAACTATTAGATGAGATAATGCGAATGCTTAATGTTATAATTCAAAAGCTTAATTACTAGATTCCTAAAAGCTATTAGCTATAAGCTTGTATATGTTCGATTTGATTATTGTCGGTGGCGGTCCTGCAGGGTGTGCGGCAGCTGTGTATGCCGCACGAAAACGCCTCTCAACACTCCTTATTGTTAAAGAATGGGGCGGACAGAGCAATGTCTCATCTGACATTCAAAACTGGATTGGCACGCCCTCGGTGTCAGGAAACGACCTTGCAAAGATGTTTAAAGGCCATGTTGAGACATATGTTGGTGATACATTTTCAATACAAGAGAACGAATACGTATCCGGTCTTTCAAAGAATGATGATGGTACGTTTACGGTAACAACAAACAAAGGTCAACATGTTGCTCGTGCGGTGCTTATCGCAAGTGGTTCAGGTCGCAAAAAACTCGAAGTTCCTGGCGCAGATTCATTTGAGAACAAAGGGGTCGTCTACTGCGCATCATGCGATGGTCCCCTCTTCTCTGGTCAGCCGGTTGCTGTCATCGGTGGTGGTAATGCCGGATTTGAAACTGCGGCACAACTCCTCGCCTACTGCCCAAGCGTGACGCTTCTTTCACACGGTGCAAAATTCAAAGCTGACGAAATCACTCAGGAAAAAGTGCTTGCGCATCCAAATATGAAAAGCATTCGAAACGCAGAGATTCTTGAAGTTAAAGGCGATACGTTTGTAAACGGCCTTGTGTACAAAGATAAAACATCGGGAGAAGCCGTGACACTTCCTGTCGCTGGTGTGTTTGTTGAAATCGGCATGCTTCCTAACACCGACTACGCAAAAGGTGTTGTTACGATGGATGAGTACAATCGTGTCATCATTGACCACACAACAGGACGAACAAATATTCAAGGTATATGGGCTGCTGGAGATTGTTCAAACGTGAAGTTCCACCAAAACAATATCGCTGCAGGAGACGCAGTCCGCGCTCTTGAAGATATCTATATATTCCTCCGCACGAAATAGATTATCTTCAAAAACCAATATTTTTGAAGTATACTCTTCCCGTTCGGGCGATTAGCTCAGCTGGTTAGAGCACTTGCATGACATGCAAGGGGTCACAGGTTCGAATCCTGTATCGCCCACACCTTACGACACCCAAAAACCGCTATCATTGAAACGCTTAATCATATTCAATTCAGCAGGTCGCCATTGCATTCTAGGCGTATCCATTTCTTTTAAAAGTTGTAGAAGGACGTCTCGCGTTTCGTCATCACTTCCCAGTGATTTTAATTGAATAAAAAATCGTTCAAGGAGTGTGTCACTCACACGCGCACGACCTAATTCTCGAGTGAGTGCAGTAAGGCCTTCGTTTTGAACTTCTTCTTTTAATTTTTCTATTTTTTCTGTGTACTTTGGTTGCTGCATCATCCGTCCTGCGATTTGAGAGATATCCCGAAAAGCCTGCTGTTTTTTCTCTTGCATATCCTCATCAAATGTCTTCGTGAGTGGACGCCACATGCGTAGTGCCGCTAAATCGTCCAATCCCCCTTCTTCCGAAGTTTTTCCTGAACGACCAAAGTCAATGATGTATGGCGTTCCATCATATCCAATCATCACGTTGCGTTTGTGTATGTCGTTATGATATATGCCACTCTTGTGTAAAATGTGAAGCGAACGCTCAATGGTGTCAATAATTTTTGGATCCATTCTAAAGTTATGTCGACGTAAATACGTAATGAGTTTTTGCTCATTCCGCGCAAACACGATTGATCTCTCGGATTCGATTTCTTCAGGAGTTGCTCCATGCCCGCTTGGTATTTCAAATCCTATCTGTACTCCAACCTGTTGCTCTTTTTCTTCATAGGACATTGCCGCGAGAGTCTCTTCATCAATTCCTGTTTCAGCGAGCACAAAGTCATACATGACGGTGCCAAAATCCTTTCCATCAACATAATCCATGACAACAAACTCAACACGCTCCTTGAGATTTGCCCCATGTCGATTCAAAAAACCTTCCGTCTCTTCATTGATATGCTGATCTGTCGCAACAAAAGCCTTGGGAACTGTACACACAGACACCTCTTGATCGCGTGCTGTCTCTAGAGCCATGCGGGCCTTTTCTTGAAACGCCATTTCTTCACGTGCGGTCCCAGGCGAATACACCTTTAAAATTTTTGTGGCAAGGGAACCTGTATCATCCTCTGGCAAAATCCCCTCTGACTTTAATAGCCCCTCTTCGTCAGCAGAGACACTTTCGGTTGAAAGTCGAAAAACAACCGCGTCCTTTCCTTGCCCAATGTAGTATGAGGATTCAATAAGATGCTCAAGTCCTGTTTCCACCAAAGGCTTTTCCAGAGTCCCAGGCGTCTTTTCATTCCGCTCCGGAGTGATTCCTTCAAACATCATAGTGGTATGCCAACAGCATGAATAACACTTATCAGCTGAATGGCAATAAACATAAAGTACAAAATGAGGAGTGTGTGTCCTTCATGTCGCGATAACATACGGCCTGATTTTGTGAGGTGATAGAACGCAACAAAACCAATCGACATCAAAACTGCAGTACCGATAAACTGACTCCCCCCGCCAACGCTAAAGTTGCCGTTGACCATCGGTAGGATTGCAAAAATGAGCGTGTTTGTAAGTGCAGAACCGAGGTAATCACCAAAGGCGATGTCTGCTTTTCGTTTAAGCACTGAACGCACTGCAATCACAATTTCTGGTACGTTCGTACCAATTGAAAGAAGGACGAGCCCAATGATTGAACTTGGAATGCTTAGAAGTTCTGAAAAGAATATGCTTTCACTCACAAGGTAGTGCCCTGCAACAAAAATAATCCCTGTACCTACAATAATTTTCAATCCATCCGTGAGTGTTGCCGTCTCGTGATGGGTCAACTCGTTTCCTACTTCAGTCATCACATCATTCACCGTATGCGTGTGATGACCCCGAATAAGATAGAGCGTTGTGATATAGACAAGAAGCGAGATGACGCCTTCCGCGAGTGTCACGATGCCATCGAGAACAAAGAAAACCGGAAGTACCACAACAAAGAGCGCATACGCGAGATGTCGTTGTGAAAGTGTGTGTGTTATCTTAATCCCCCCTCCCACAATCGCGAGCAACGGTACAATACCTAAAAGAATGACAAACGATGCACCAATGAGGTTTCCTGCAGAAATTTCGGGAGTATTGGTGAGTGTTGAGTTAACCATCACCGAAATCTCACTGATTGAGGTCAAAAACCCAAGTACAAAAAAAGCCACTGTAAAGCCACTTTTGTGAAATCGCTTCGCAACGCGGTCGATTGACTCGATGAGGATTCCTGCAAAGAACCACACAACTCCCGCTGCAGTCAAAAATAAAATAACGTGTCCGAGTGTCGTCATACGCACCCTTTAGTATATCAAAGAACGTATCCCCTAAAATTATTTCTTACGCATCAATTCCTCAACAAGATCGGCATGCTCACGAACAACGGTTTTCGGTATCTCCTTAAAAAAAGCAACTTTAGATGAATCGAGTGCAGAAATATCGGCGCCATCTGCAAGATGACATTCCATCGCAATGCTTATTGTGTGCATTTTAGTCCCAGCGCGAGATTCTTGAGGAAATTGAAGGATTGTTATGTTTTTCCCCGGTATAACATCCAATCCTGTCTCCCGCTTCATAATACGAACGGTTGCTTCTTCAACTTTTTCTTCACGGTAGACTGTCCCCCCAGGCAAATTCCACTCATTTTTATATGGCTCCTCGTCTCGTAAAGCAAACAAAACACCATCATTTGTGCGCAAAAAAACGTCCACACATAGACGTGGAACGCGACTATAGATATATAAGAAATCTTCGTCGGATAGGTAGTTTTTATGCATACTGCGCCACCCTAACTTCATGAGGGTATTTCATTATCTCACACTATTGAAATCATTAGGGCATGGCCCTACGGGCAAGCCCCGGTTTTGTCTTTTGTATTAAACGGTAGAGTGAGCTTAGCTTATTGAAACGACTTGCGAGCGCGACGGCGCGAGCACGAGGAAAAAGTAAGCTTACTTTTATCCGTGCGTTTCAATAGGACTATGCGAACGGCTTTTGTGACCTCACGGGGACGCTTCGCTATCTCACTCCCTGGAACCCCACGGTTTTCCAGGGCCTTCCTCCACGGGGAAACTACAGTTTCCCCGACCCCCTTCGTTTCGATTCCCCAATAAGTGGAGAATAACACCGCTGTGACCTCACGGGGAATCGAACCCCGATTTACGCCGTGAAAGGGCGCTGTCCTAACCGTTAGACGATGAGGCCGTACTAGCTAGACACTAAGTGCCTAGCCAGTTTGAACACTATAGCATTTTTTTGAAATGATGGCAAAAAATGTTACAGTGCTCCTGTTCTTCCATAATTCAAATTCTATCGTTCTATAGAACGATAGAATTTGAATTACATACTGGAGATGTGGCTGAGTGGTTGAAGGCACCACACTCGAAATGTGGCATGGGGGAAACCCCATCAGAGGTTCAAATCCTCTCATCTCCGCAATAGTTTGTAAAAAGTGCCTTGAGGCACTTTAATACAAAGTATCTGACTGAAACTGATGAGAGGATTTGAAGGCCGGAGCACGACGGTGCGAGGCGGGGTCGCGGGGTTTTTCAGCAGAAAAACACCTGTGACCAAATCCTTATCCCCGCAACAATTCTCCCCTGCAATAACCTGCACGCCCTTTATTGCATGTGCTAAACTATAGCCATGACAAAGGCTGTTTTTGTAACACGAGAAATTCCTGAGGTTGGCATTAAGCTACTCAAAGAAAAACAGTACACCGTAGACATCTACCCAAAAGATTCCCCTATCACACAGAAAGAACTCATTGGGTACCTCACCAAAAAGCCCTACGACGCTGTTCTCTCACTTCTTACTGACACAATTAATGCAAACGTATTCGACGCCGCGCCGAGCGTAAAAATCTACGCAAACTATGCGACAGGATTCGACAACATCGATGTAGCCGAGGCAACCAAACGGGGCATCGCTATTACGAATGCTCCCGCACCCAAAGCAGCTGAGGCAGTCGCCGAACACACATTTGCACTCATGCTTTCTCTTGCGGCACGTATTGTTGAAGCTGACGAATCAATACGCAAAGGACAATTCAAAGGATGGGCACCAATGCACTTTATCGGTGTTGATCTGTTAGGTAAAACACTTGGACTTATCGGCGCAGGCAGAATCGGCGAACGCGTCGCTTTCTATGCAAAGGGATTTGGTCTTAAGGTTCTGTACACCGACGTCAAACGAAACGAACGCATTGAACAAGAGTGTGGTGCGGTCTTTTGTGAAACTCCTGAAGAAATTCTCCGTTCTGCCGATGTGGTAAGCCTTCACGTTCCCCTTCTCGATTCAACACATCACCTTATGAACGAAGAGCGCCTTCGTCTCATGAAGCCAACAGGACTTCTTGTGAACACATCTCGCGGTGCTGTCATCGACGAGAAAGCGCTTGAAAAAGTCTTGAAAGAAAATGTCATTGGGGGCGCAGCACTCGATGTCTTTGAATTTGAACCAGAAATCTCGCGGAGCCTTGTGAAGCTTCAAAATGTCATCCTGACGCCGCATATAGCGTCGGCAAGTGTTGCCGCGCGAGACGAAATGGCCGAAATCGCAGCACAGAACATAATTGATTTTCTTGAAGGACAGACACCAAAAAATGTCATCCACTAATATATGAACGGAAAACTCATTCTTGCGCGTCACCACGAATCCGAATGGAATAAGCTCGGAAAATGGACTGGCACACGTGATCGTCACCTCACTGAATATGGATTTGAAAAATCAGGAGATATGGGTCTCCTTATCAAAGATATCAAAATTGATTATGCATTTGCTTCCATGCAGGTCCGCTCTATTGAGACGCTCTCCTGTATGCTCAACATCTGTGAACGTTTTGAAGTACCGACCGAGCATTCTGCCGCTTTGAATGAGCGTGATTACGGAGACTTTACCGGCAAAAATAAATGGGAGATGGAACAGCTTCTCGGCGAAGAAGAGTTTAAAAAAATGCGACGAGGGTGGGACTACCCAATTCCAAACGGCGAATCACTCAAAGATGTCTATGAACGCGCTGTTCCCTATTTCCTCGAATACATCCTTCCTCATGTCCGTGAAGGAAAGAATATTTTGATTGTTGCACACGGCAACTCACTTCGCGCACTCGTTAAATACATCGAAAATATATCCGATGAAGATATTGCTTCCATCGAATCTAGTTTTGGAGCAACATTGATTTATGACGTTGATGAAGCGGGCCACATGCTCCACAAGGAAGTTCGCCAAACCGAATCCACAACCACATGAACACTTCCCGAGCACAAATCGTAGCCACCATCGGTCCCGCATCAGAAGGTCCAAAAATCCTTAAAGAACTTGTCACACACCACGTTGATGCGGTGCGTTTTAATTTTTCGTGGGGAAAAGCAGAAACACGAACACGTGAAATAGCCGCTATACAGAGACTTGGAGAAGAAATTGGTCGTCATATTCCTATTATCGTTGACGTACCAGGACCTCGTGTACAAGAGGAAGGTGGCCATACATATGACTCCAACATAACTTCTGCAATCACCGAACATGATGAGGCATGTATTCGTTTTGCCATCAAACATAATGTTGATTACGTTGCTCTCTCATTCGTTGGCTCGGCACAAGATATTCAAAAAGGTCGCGACATCATTAAGGCACACAACGGAACACAAAAGATTATTGCGAAGATTGAACGCGCCGTCGCACTTGAAGCGCTTGAAGAAATTATCAACGCCTCTGATGCTGTCATGGTTGCTCGGGGTGATTTGAGTAAAGAAATTCCTTTCGAGCAAATGCCCTTCGTTCAAGAGCGTATCGTGCAAGCAGCAAAAAAAGCGGGCAAACCTGTTATCGTGGCAACGTCCCTCCTTCTTTCTATGACTGAAAATAAAACACCGACGCGCGCTGAGGTGACGGATGTTACAAATGCAATCCTCCAAGGTGCAGACGCCATCATGCTCTCTGAAGAGACGGCCCAAGGGAAATATCCAATTGAGGCGGTGGCCGCGATGGAAAAAATTGCTATTGAGGCTGAAATGCACGAAAAAAGACAAGTTCCCATACATCCCCTCTAATATGGCAACCATTGCAACACTATCTGCAAAAGAGATTAAGGATTCGCGTGGAAATCCCACGATTGAAGTTACGTGCACACTCGCACATGGCGCTTCGGGCACAGCATCAGTCCCTTCTGGCGCAAGCACCGGTGTCCATGAAGCAGTGGAACTTCGAGATCATGATATGGAACATGACAATGGCTTGGGTGTGCAAAAAGCTATCGCACATGTCACGAATGAGATTCTCACACACGTACAGAACAAAGAATTTTCTCAATCAACACTTGATCATGCCCTCATAGAGCTCGACGGAACAAAAAACAAGTCGCGCCTCGGTGCAAATGCGATTCTTGGTGTTTCGCTTTCATTCGCCCGAGCGTGCGCAGAAGAAGCACATGTTCCGCTTTACACATACATTGGAACTATCGCAGGCACAACTTCATTTGTACTTCCCCAGCCATTTTTTAACGTCATCAACGGCGGAAAGCATGCAGACAGTGGTCTCGACATCCAAGAATTTATGCTTGTACCAACAGGCTTTCCTACATTTCGAGCAAAAGTCCAAGCGGGAACAAAAATTATCGCAACACTCAAAGAACAGCTGGAATCAAAAGGATACGAAACGACGCTCGGTGATGAGGGTGGCTTTGCTCCAAAACTTCCAAAAAATGAGGATGGTCTTTCTGCACTTCTAAAAGCAATTGAAGGTGCTGGATTCACAACATCAGAAGTACAACTTGGTATCGATGTTGCCGCATCAAGTTTTTATACTTCAGGTGAATATGTTTTGAAACATATGTTGGGCGAGAAAAAGACGACATCTGACATGGTGAAGTGGTACGAAAGTCTGGTGCAACAATTTCCAATTATTTCCATTGAGGATGGACTTGCGGAAGATGATTGGGATGGTTTTAGAGATATGACACATCGCCTTGGAGGAAAAATCCAAATCGTTGGAGATGATCTCACGGTCACGAACATCGAAAGAATACAAAAAGCAATTGATACGCATGCGATAAATGCCGTTCTCATCAAGCCCAATCAAATCGGCACACTCACTGAGACGATTGAAGCAGTACAGATGACCAAAAAACAAGGGTGGCGCGCATTTGTTTCGCACCGCTCAGGAGAGACCATGGACACATTCATTGCCGACCTTGCTGTTGGCCTTTCATGCGAATGCATTAAAGCAGGTTCACTCACCCGCCCTGAACGCGTCACTAAATATGATCGCCTGATGGAAATCGAGGACGAACTTGCTGACTAACCTTTTTTCTTTTTCTTCTCCTTCTTCTCCCCTACTATCCATGAGGGAAAACTAACCAAGTAAATCTTTGAAGAAACCATCTAGTCTCATATTGAAAGCCTCAAGTCTTACTAAGAATTGTTTGTATCTGGTTCCTTCTATTTCTATTCCTTCATTAAACTTTCTAGCCTCTTCTCTCAATTGCTTAATTTCTGTTCTTACCTTTTCAGGTAGTTGGAGAAAAGCCTCACCTGGTTTAGGTAATTTTTCTTCTTCATTTAGAGATTCGTTATTTGAAGCAGGAACATTTTCAATAGACATAGGGCATTTGATTAATTTTAATACTAATATCTTAGCATATTACTTCTTGCGTGTTTTCTTAACCTTCTTCTCCCCTATCATTTCTTCAAGTTGTGTAATCTCGTCACGGATGATGGCGGCTGTTTCGAAATCAAGCACTTTTACTGCTTCAGACATCGCCTTCTCACGCTCTCTAATCAAACGCTTGAGATCAGTTCCTCCTGCAACATCAAGCGATACAAGTGTGTGAACTGCCTTGTCATGCTCTCGCATAAGCTGGTCTGTGATGTCAGAAATCTTTTTGTGAATGGTCACCGGTGTAATGCCATGTTCTTTGTTGTATGCAATCTGAATGGCGCGACGACGATTTGTCTCTCCAACCGCTCGCTCAATTGAGCCCGTCACCACATCGGCATACAAAATCACACGGCCAGCGATATTACGTGCGGCACGACCAATTGTTTGAATAAGTGACGTTTCTGAACGTAAAAATCCTTCTTTATCCGCGTCCAAAATACCAATAAGTTCAACTTCCGGAAGGTCCAATCCTTCACGAAGCAGGTTCACACCGACAAGTACATCAAATCCACCGTGTTTTGGTCCTTTACGGAACAACGTCAAAATTTCAATACGTTCAATCGTTTTGATATCACTGTGGAGATATTCTGCTTTAATGCCCTTCTCTTTCAAGTATTCCGTGAGGTCTTCTGCCATACGCTTGGTGAGTGTCGTCGCAATAACACGCATTCCTTTTTTGATTGTCGCTTCGGTTTGCTCGATAAAATCTTTTATCTGCCCTCCGTACTCGCCTTTTGACCTGTCCTCCGTAGCTTTACCTTGTCTTTCGGAGCTTTTTTGCGAAGAAGGAGCGAAGGAGGATTGAATTGGTTTTATCTCAATAATTGGATCAATAAGACCTGTTGGACGAATGATTTGTTCGGCAACACCATCTTTACCACTTTGTTCTAACTCGTACGCACTTGGCGTCGCAGATGTGTACACAATCTGCCCAACACGTTCATTAAACTCATCAAACGTAAGTGGCCGGTTGTCTGCCGCCGATGGAAGACGAAAACCGTGCTCGATGAGTGTTTGTTTTCGTGAACGGTCTCCCGCAACCATGCCACCAATCTGTGGAACCGTTACATGCGATTCATCGATGATTGTGAGAAAATCCGCACTGCCATCAGGTTTTTTTGGAAAATAATCAAGGAGTGTGTACGGAGCTTCACCAGGTTTGCGTCCATCAAAGTGTCGCGAGTAGTTTTCAATGCCTGAGGTGTAGCCAACTTCACGAATAAGCGCCAAATCGTATTTAGTTCGACGCTTCAATCGCTCAACCTCAAGAATCTTTCCTTCTTTCTCGAGTTTTGGAAGATGTTCTTTGAGTTCTGCCTCAATACTTGCGATGGCGCGTTTCCTGTCATCTGCATTTGAAACAAAGTGCTTCGCAGGAAAAATAAAAAGAGAGTCCTCTTCGCTCTTCACAACACGAGACACGGGATCAATAAGCGTGATTGAATTCACTGTGTCATTCTGCAAATCAATACGATACACAATCTTTTCATTCACCGGCATGATTTCAAGCGATGACCCAATGCCACGGAACGACCCAGGGGTAAGGTCTGCTGTTGTTCGTTCAAAATAAATACGCACCAACTCGCGAATCATGTCGGCGCGTGAATACGTTGCACCTTTTGCAATCTTCAAATGCACGCTTTCATATTCAGCAGGACTACCCAAACCATAAATACATGACACGGAGGCAACAATAATCACATCTTTGCGTGTGAGGAGCGCTTGTGTTGATGCATGACGCAAACGATCAATCTCTTCGTTAATCATCGCTTCTTTTTCGATATAAGTATCTGTGACTGGCACGTACGCTTCTGGTTGGTAGTAGTCGTAGTACGAAACGAAATAGTGAACTGCATTGTTTGGAAAGAAGTCTCGATACTCCTGTGCCAGCTGTGCGGCCAGCGTCTTGTTGTGTGCGATAACCAACGTCGGTTTACCCACATGTGCTATCACATTTGCCGCTGTATACGTCTTTCCCGAGCCCGTAACACCAAGAAGCGTCTGATGACGCTTACCCTTCTTAATGCCTTCTGTGAGGGCCTTAATAGCCTTTGGTTGGTCTCCTGCAGGCTCAAATTCTGACGTTAGTTCAAACGCCATCTAGGCATTATATACTTTTGATAACCTTTTTGTCTTGTTGCTTAAGCTGAGCGAGTCTACATACGTTTCGGTCTTTCAAAAAGTGTTTCGTCCAATACCATGCACTCTTAAGACGAGTCTTCCAACCGACAATTGCCAAAATATATACAGCGTGACAGATAATCCACGCGGCAAGTCCTGTGAAATGAATACCGTGAATTTCCGCAATAGCGCGCCCCTTGCCCACCGTCAAAATCATTCCTTTTTCACGCCACGAAAATGGTTTTTGTAGTTTTCTATTGAGAAATGCGAGCGCATTGAGCGCCGCACGTCGTCCTTCGCGTACTGCAAATTGTGCACGCATACCATATGGTTTTCCGCCAGCCTGTAGTGCGAGCGCCTGATCCCCTGCAACATACATGTCTGGATGCGCATCTGTGTGAAGATACTGCGTCACCGCTATGCGCCCCGTTCGCTCATCACGAAGAATCGGTACCTCTGAAAGCAACATAACATCGGTTGCACGAACACCTGCTGTCCAAAACACTGTTTTTGCTTTTACTGGCCCTTCTTTTGTTTCAAGTCCCTCTTCAGTAACACGTGTAATGGTTCGTCCAAATAAAATCTCTACATTGTCTTCTTTAAGCATCACTTGAGCTTTTGCACCGAACCACGACTCGCGTTCTTTCAAAAGCGCGTCTGCGCGCTCAACCATCGTTACGCGAAAGTATTGTGTAAGCTCTGGGTACGAACATGCCAGTTCTTTTGTAAACATTTCTACCAATTCCCCTGCAAGTTCAATTCCTGTTGCACCACCTCCAACGAGGACAAACGTAAGAAGTTTTTTGCGTAGTTCTACGTCAGATGTTGCCTGTGCTTGCGCACACATATCAAGAATTCGATTGCGAATGTGTTCTGCATCGTGAAGCGTTCGAAATGGTAACGCATATGTTTCCGCGCCGGGTGTACCAAAGGTATATGGCTGTGAACCCATCGCAAGAATCACACTATCGTAGGCAAGTTCTGTTTCTGTGCCGTCCATGTGCAACACGCGAATTGTTTTTGCATCAGCATCAATCAATTCAACCTGTCCGTGGAGAAAATGTTTTTCGGGAAGCGTAATGTATTCCGTAATTGGCCAATACACTAGCTCCGGCTGAATCGTACCCGCAGCAACTTCGTGAATAAGCGGAATATGGGCAAAAAAAAGACTATCACTCACAAGAGTTAATTTGACCTTTCCGTTGGCTTTTTTGCGAAGAGTTCGGTATGCACTAATGCCCGCAAAACCACTTCCTATGACGATAATACGAGGTCTAGAGGGCTTTTTTTCGACCATATAGCTCTAGTGTAGGCCAAAAAGGCCTTCTATGAAAGGCCTTTTTGGCCATATTCACGGCAAAATGGGGATAAAATATAAATCAAGTAATATTTGACAACAAAGCGAAGAAGCGTACTGTGTATCCCAATACTCCTTAACCCAAAACCGTATGAAAGTCCTCGTCGTTGAAGATGAACGATCGATTCGGGATTTTCTCAAGCAATCACTTGAGCGTGAACACTTTGCGGTCGATATTGCTGAAGACGGTATTAAAGGCACCTATCTTGCAAAGACGAATGAGTACGACGTTATTCTCCTTGATAATGTGACACCGGGTAAACACGGTCAGATGGTATGCGCGGATGTACGCGCCGCTGGAAAAACAACGCCCATCATTTCCCTCTCCGTACAATCAGACCTCACCACCAAGCTCGCATTACTCAATGCGGGCGTTGATGATTATATAACCAAGCCGTTCTCCTTTTTGGAACTCCTTGCTCGCATACATGCGGTACTACGTCGCCCGAGGGAATTCCAGGGCGACGTTTTGCATATTGATGATGTAACTATTGATACACGACGTCACACCGTCATGCGAGGGAAGATAAAAATCACCCTCACAAAGAAGGAATTTATGATTCTTGAATACCTTGTGCGACATCAGAACGCGGCCGTGCCGCGTTCTTTGATACTGGAACACGTCTGGGATGGAACACTCGACCCTTGCTCAAACACACTCGAAACACATATGTTTACACTACGTAAAAAGATCGACACAAATAACAGAAAAAAGTTAATTCATACCGTACCAAATGTGGGATATAAAGTGGTGCACGAAAAAAATATAGTATGAAAACCCTACGCACAACACGTCTTGCTACACCTCCCTCTCTCAACGCTGTGCGTGCTTCAGCTGATCTTGCACATAGTATTCAAACACCTCTCGCTATTTTAAAGAGCGAGCTTTTTTTCTTACGACAAGAAATCCCTGAAAACTCTCGTGCTCGTGTGTGCGACAAGCTTATTGATGATATTGCTACATCACTTCGTGGCTTCCTTGATTTAAGTCGTCTCGATCAAAGTCTTCAGACCAAAACGTTCCAATATTTCTCATTAAGCGAACTCTGCGAAGATACGCTTGAAAGTCTTGAGACGCTTGCAGAAGCAAACGGAGTACACCTCCAGTTTCGTATTACTCCAGATCTCTCCATGCATGGCCTCCCCGAAAAGATTCGTGACCTCCTCATCCAACTTGTTGGTAACAGTATTTCCTATATTGGTCATGGCAAAAAGGAAATGTACGTCATTCTGTCACGACGACACAGCGCGGGAACCTTAACGATTGAAGACACTGGTATTGGTATACCAAAGAAAGATCTCATGCATATTTGTGAGCCGTTTTATCGGGGTAAAAATGTTATCGAACGAGGTATGGCGGGCACAGGACTTGGTCTCTCAACTGCAAAAAGAATTGTTGATATACATCGAGGAAAGATGTCGATTGAAAGTGTTGTAGGAAAAGGGACCCGCGTTACCTTGCGTATTCCCCTAGCGTAGCTTTCTGTCAGAGATTATCTGACCGTCTTCAAGTTCAATAACACGCTCTGTGTACGCGGCGTATTCTAGTTCATGTGTCACCATGATGATTGTTTGCCCTTTGTTTTTGTGAAGTTCTTGCATCACTTTCATAACACTCTCGCCTGATGCTGTATCAAGGTTTGCCGTTGGTTCGTCGGCAAAAAGAATTTCAGGTTCTTGTGCTACCGCGCGCGCTATCGCGACACGTTGCTGTTCACCTCCCGAAAGCTGCGCGGGCCGATTGTCATGACGGTGTGCAAGGTTGACCGCATCGAGCGCCCCAATCGCCTTTTCGCTTGCTTGTTTTTTTGTAAGTCCACGCATTAAAAGTGGAATCATAACGTTTTCAACCGCTGAAAGCTCTGGCAAAAGGGCGTAGTCTTGGAAAATATAACCGAGCTTTCGCAAACGAAAATCTGTGCGTTCTTTTTCAGAAAAAATTTCAGTATTAATACCGTTCACAATCACCTCTCCTTCGGTTGGAATATCCAAAAGACTCATCTGATACAAGAGTGTTGATTTTCCGGCACCAGATTTTCCCATGATAGATACAAATTCCCCGCTCTTGATTTCAAGGTTGATGCCGCGAAGCACCTTCGTGATCACGTCTCCTTTACCAAAGTTTTTTACAAGATTTTGAAGTGTAATCATATAGTTAGCGTCCAAGAATTGAATCAAGCGTATTACGTTTGATAATCATCCACGCAGGAATGTATCCGGCAACCACTGTTGAAATCAACAAAATCGTCAAACGAATAAGTGTTCCTGAGAGCGGCGCCACCAAAATTCCGTCAGAAAATGGAAAGTTGATCGGATGCGCGTCAAACAATGGCACAAGAAATACGTACGTGATAAACATGCCGATACCAGCACCTACAACAGCATACAAAAGTGACTGTACCACGTAGGAAAGCTCAATCGCGCCAGCACGGATACCAATACCCTTCAAGATACCAATGTATTTGCGACGTGTGATTGCATTCACGAAGATGACGATGAACATCGTGATTGAAGACACCACAAGACCAATCGAGCTAATTGCATTACCAAGAAGATCAAACGTAATCATGATGTCTTCGAGAGCTTTTGGAAGCGCCTCGCGCGACAAACGAACGACAGCGTAGCCATCAACGCCACTCGCAATAATTGCTTGTTTTACCTTAGCTGGATCAACACCATCTTCAACAACAACGGCGACTTCATTTACGTTAAGACTCGTACGTCCAACAAAGCGGTTGAAGTCATTCTCAAGCATGAATGCGCGGAACGATGTTTCGTCCACCTTCGATTTGAGAATACCTTTGACAATAAATTCTTTTGTACGATTTCCTACCGTCAAACGAATGCGACTCCCGGGGTGTACGTTATCAAGCGTTGGAAATATGTCACCAAAATCAGGCGCGTATTGTTTAAGCATGTTTGAACCCAAAAGCACAAACCCCTCGTCACTTGAATCCAAATATTCTCCTTCAACGATGTAGTGAGCTATGTTTGTGACTGAATCTTCGGAAATTGGGTTGATACCGACAACACGCGTAGCAACCGTATCGCGCACCTCCTGCGGATCACGACGAATACGATAGTTTGCTTCAACACTCACTCCCTCAACAGCGCGTGCTGAATATTCGCGAACACCAGGAATTGTATCGAGTGTTCTAAGCACCGTACTGCTTTTCTCAATATATTCTTCTCCTGTTGGTGTTGTAATGATGATATCGCCAGAGTATTGATTCCGATACGCACGCACTGATCCTTCAATAAGGCCCACAAGGATTCCTGAGACTACAACAAGGTTAAGAAACGTGAGCATCATGATGAACACGATCAAACTCGTCGTCCAGATATTGGCACGACGAATTTGTTTCCATCCTAGAATGAGTCCGACGCGAATCGTGTCTCGAAGCATAATTATTCAGTTGGTACCAGAACTTGCATACCTTCATCAAGGCCCGCAAGAATCTGTGTCGTGCCGTCACTTCCGCGAAGTCCAATGGTCACACCAACTTCTCGTTCCGTATCACCCTCAAGAATTGTCACAAAATAATCACCATTGTCTCGTGTTTGAAGTGCGCGGAATGGCAGTGTAAGCACATCCTCACGTTGATCAGTAATAATTTCAACGTCTGCTGTCATGCCTGAGGTAATGCGAGCATCCTCAACATCAAATGCCAAACGAGCCTCATAAATTGGTACACCATCAACAATCGTCTCTGCGCGATTTACGGATACAACGCGCGCAGGTAATGGTGTTGCCTCACCCAATGCATCAAGCACTACCGTAGCGGGGTTTTCAATACGTACTTTTACGCTATCAATTTCAGGAAGATCCACCTCAACACCAAATCCTCCATCTGAGATAAGAGAAATCGCTGCACGTTCAGTTTGTGCTGTTTCACCTGGGTCAATATTGACCGCTGTCACCGTGCCTGCAAAAGGTGCTGTCAAAATGCGCTGCGCAATTTGTGCCTGAATGCGAGCAACGCCCGCCTCTGCTTGTGCGAGTTCTGCCTGTGCAATTGACGCGCCTGCTGTTCCTTCACGAAGTTCATTCTCTGCTTCTTCAAGTGAACGCTCACGCTCTTGCACGGCGTCTTGGTATGCATTGTAATTTGCTGCATATACAGCACTTTCTTCATTTGGAATGGTTATAAACCATGTTGTGTCTCGATAGTCAGATGCGCCATCAGGAAATGAAACAAAAAGGCCTCGTGTTCCAAGCGGTGTTGGTCCAGTTTTGTTTACTCGTAGTGGTTCGGGGTTTTCAAGATCAAACACGTACAAGTTATTTTCTTGTCCCTGTCCAGCACTTACCATACGAATTTTATATGTGCCTTCTGGTCCGTTGTAGCGACCTGTAATTGTTGGCGCTGTTTGATCATACGTATTGCTCTGTGGTTCTGCAGTTAGACCTTCAGAAAGAAGTTCGCTGTATGCGTTTTGCACGAGCGTATCGTGTTGATCTCGAATCGTATCAAATGAAATTGATGTGTTTGTGTATTCAGCGCGCACAATAGTGAGGTTAGCCTGTGCTGATTGCAAATCCGCAAGCAACGTACCAAGTGACAACGATGCGAGTTGCTGGCCCTGAAAGACATGGTTCCCTTCTTTTACAGAAACGGTTCGTACGACACCAGATGTTTCAAAGCCCATATCAGACACAATTTGTGCTTCGACAGTTCCTGAAATTCGAACAGCATCGACAACGTCTTCACGTATAACTGTAACGACTTCGCGGTCGCCATTTCCATCACCCCCAAAGACAATAAAACCAATAAGAATGAGTACTGCAATAATCCCCCCCGTGAGGACTTTTTGCTGTTTTGCTTTGTAATATAGGTTGTGTACCCAGTTTTTTACTGAATTCATAGAAAAACATTTTACCACAAACGCCTATAAATGTCTGTGCCTGCGCCCTATATATGGCACGCTGCGCGACCTCCCTTTGCAATGTACTGTTGGTGGTATTCTTCGGCGCGATAAAACCCCTTGGCGTTCTCAATTGCTGTTGCAATTGGTTTTGAAAATTTTGGCTGTACGTCTGCTTTTACTTTCTCTGCAGTCGCTTTGTCCTCATCTCTGTGTGTAAAGATAACTGATCGATACTGTTCGCCAACATCAGGTCCTTGTCGATTTACTTGTGTTGGATCATGAAGTTCGAAAAATCGGCGTACAAGTGCTTCATAGGTGACAACATCTGGGTCATACGTAAGCGTAACTACCTCGGCGTGTCCCGTATCCCCTTCGCACACTCGTTCATATGAAGGATCCTTGACGTGCCCGCCAGAATATCCGACAGTCGTCGTAATCACACCAGGAAGTTTTCGATACGCTTCTTCAACTCCCCAAAAGCATCCAGCACCGAATGTAGCCTGTTGTGTCGACATGATTATTTCTGAAACACGTTTGGAAATAGCTTTGTAAAAAGAGTTGTACTGCTTCCTGAGAGGTTAAAAACAATCGCAAATAAGAAAAGGAGAATTGAAACACGTGTATCAACAAAGAAACTCAGCAAAATAGCAATTGCTGCGGTATACACAGGCACTAAAATACGCATTGTCATGTGCTGTAGTTGCACAGGTGTTGTTTCAACATTTCTAATCGTTTCCGATGACAAGATGTATTCACGCATCTGGTATAGCAAAAGACCGAGTAAGATAATGTGGAGTCCATATATTGTGATGGCTGTCTGCGTTTCAGCGTAGCGACTGATAAGGAGCGTCGAAAATGGTACGAGGCCAACAAGGATAAAGAAGAACGCATTCATCGTCGTAAGTTTGCTGTCTATGTTCTGTGCCAAAACTGAAACGATAGAGTGGTGTCCACGCCAATATGTGAAGAGAAGGCTGAAACTTAGAAAGAACGTAACGAGAAACGGAATTGAGTCTTTGAGTGCCAAAAGAAGTGCAGCGTTCGTTGCCCCGCTTCCAAGTATGGGCACCTGAAAGTCCAACACAAGAAGCGTCATAACAATTGAAAAAATGCCATCTGCGAGTGAGTCGAGTCGTGCTTGTTTCATATAGCTATAGTATACCCAGCACTAAATATTCTCGCTACTTTTCTCTCTTGGTTTTCCTCGATTTAGTGCTGGGTAAACGCCTTTGATACTCCCACATATCCACAGAAAACACTCCCCTTCTTTCTTCTCGGGCGCCTCGGGATATACTTACTGCATGGATACACAAACTCCCTCTACTCAACCAAAAATGTTATTCGTTGATGATGATGTCTTTTTTCTAGATCTCTACAGTCGAAAAGCACAGCAGTACAACATCGACATGAAAACAGCGAATGGCGCTGAGGAAGCTTTCAAAAAGCTCGATGCTGGTTTTGTGCCTGACCTCTTTGTTGTTGACCTCGATATGCCTAACATTACGGGCATGGAATTTATTGGTGAACTCCATAAACGCGGTCTTACAAAAACGTGTTACATTGTCATCCTTACCAACAAGAACGATTCATACTATGCAGAACGTTCAAAAGAATACATGGTTGATCGCTATATCGTCAAAGCAACACGTGTCCCTTCAGAAGTCATGGAAGAACTCTTGGATCTCCTGAAGAGTGGCAAGAAAACTCCCGCGGTTGTTTAAGCCTTCTTAATTTGGGGTGGCGGTGTTACAGGAAGCTCAACAACAAACGTTGAGCCTTTTCCTTGCCCTTCTGATTCTGCCCAAATCTTTCCACCATGAGCATCAACAATTTTCTTTGCAATGTAGAGACCGTATCCTGTGCTGTGTACATTCACCTTACGTGAATCCTTTCCGTGTCCTCCTTCCTTGAAGAGATTCTGTTTATCTTCGGGAGTTATACCAACACCAGTATCTTTCACACTAAACAAAACAGTTGCAGGATCCTTTCGTTCTATATGCACAAGAATTGTTCCCTTGAGTGTGTAGTTGATTGCATTTGCGATGAGGTTGGTGAGGACGTGTGTTGTAAGTTGAATTTTATCTGCGAGAATCGTGTATCCTCCACCCTCTTTAAAATCAGTTTGAATGGACAGTCCTTTTGCTTCCGCGTCTTTTTTCAATGAGGCAACGACATTTTGTGTTTCGGCTTTCAAGTCGAATGATGACGGATTCAGTATGAGTTCATGTCCCGACTCAAGAATGGTGATGATGGAATCGATAAGCGTATTTGTATCGATATATGATTGTTCAAGAAACGGTTTTGCGTCAGACGGTATTTGTCCAAGGTCATTCGATAAAAGCGCATTGAACATGTCTTTGTTCTTTCCAAGCACGGCCTTAACGTCGTGGCTCAAGATACTGTTGACGCTCTTAAGGCGGCCAGCCAAGTCCTCAATCTCCTCACGCTGCTTCACCTCTCGTTTTACGGCCCGAATAAGCATATACCCCAGAATCATTGCTAGAAGCAAATTGACTCCAGTTATAAAGCGGATATTGCCTATTGTTCGAACAAACAAAGCAGAAAGAGTCAAAAGCCACAACGTAACTATAAAGACCTGTGTACTGAGAAGTTTGATGTTAAAGGTCTTGAATCGAACGATTAGGTAAGCCAATAGAGCCACAAAAATTGGCATTCCAAAAAGACCATATTGGGCAAGATCCCAGTCTTCTGTGATACTCCCAATTACATTTCCTGAAGATAGTGCAACCAGAAAAGCAACCATCCCCAACGTGAAATAAAGAATTTTCATCCTCTCTTGGGTAAGAATTGTTTTTTTGAACGCATAGATTGCAGAAACCAAAATACCCAAAATTGCTAGTCCTTCAAGAATATAGGTATAGTAAAGTGCGAGAGGTCCCTCTATGGCGTTACAATAATCTCGATAAACACCAATCAAATTAAAGTGTGTCGGAAGGAAAATGATTAGCGGCAAAATGCCTCCCGCCACGAAGAGATTTGTTTTAAAATTTGGGTATTTTTGGTAAAAAAACAAATAACAAACGTAAAATGCAGTGACGTAGATAATGGGCTCGAGAAGAATGATTATTGACCACCAAAACATCACGAAGTCAGGGCTATTCGTTGCCCATATCGCTACATCTACAATGGTCCAGATAGAAAAAACTGAGAACAATAAAATCAATGCCCTTGAGGTTGGATCAGATTTATTCCTAAAAAAAATATATAGACCAACAATCAAGGAAGAGAGAACCGCAATAAAATGTGAATAGTAGAGTAACGAGGGTACGTTCTCTGAAAATATCAAGTAAGTTGCTGCATCCCAAGGACAAAGTAGTTGTTCCATGTTTCTAGTTTTTTATTAAAGCTTGATTCTCCTTCAACGTTTTTATCTTTGTCTCAATATATGGTTGAAAATGACCATGATATTTTTTCTGCAAACCTAAATTAAGCCAGTCACTCCCTTTTATAACCTTCCTACAACTTTTTTTACCACATAAACATTTCATATGAAATAGTCTCGTCGTCATGCCGGTTGCGTAATCGATGGTGAGTTCTTCACCAGCAGCAATGTCTCTATTGGCCTTAAGATCAAGTTGATTTTCAAACCAACAATTGGGTTCACAGCTGTGGTTTAAAAATTCAATTATAGAAAACTGTGAGCTTTTTGTGGGGGAAAAGATAAGATCATCAGCAACCTGATACCCTATCTCAAAAATGAGCTCATGAAGTTTTTTGCTTGTTTTGTTTAATTCAAGTAATTGTTTCATACTTACAACATATCCTCCAAAAACACCAATTCGTTCGCCCTTTTTTATTTTCTTTTTTGTAAAAACTCCTTTTCCACACCAATTATTCTCGCTAACTTTAAGTTTTGGACTTACCCAAGATATATTCATTTCTTTCATAATTTTTGATTTCAGAGTTTTTTCTTTCTAGGCTCCTTTGTCACAACCTTTTTGTTAGTTTTGATTTACCCTCTATTCATTTACGGCGTAATAGCTTCCGAACCATCGTCTTCTAATTCTTCGTCAAAAACCTCCACGTCGAAGTCTTGAGTGATAAATGCCCTTTTATAAAGAAACCAAATAGAAACTGCCGATGACAATAATAAAAGGAGAAATAAAATCTTGGTTTTTTTATCCATATGATTATGAAATATTTTTTACCGGATACTTTGTCCCTCGTTGTATGAGGTGATTCTCAATGTCCTTAAGATCAAATGCTTCTTTAAAATATGAAAGTATGAAGTCTGTATCCATGCCGTTCTTACAGGTATATACATCTGCACTCATAAATCCCCTGCGTGGAAATGTGTGAATGCTAATGTGACTTTCTGCGATTACAACGAATCCACTCCACCCGCCGGGATCTTTGACATTATTCCCTGAGGCAAAATAGACCACAGGTTCTGCCAGTTTATGCATATCAAGTCTCCTTGGAAGCTCATTCAGACAAGAAAAAACAAGCTCTTTATTATTTAGTTTTTGTATATTCCCACCATACCCATCAATAGTAAGGTGTTCTCCAAAGTTTTCTGTATTCATATTTCAACCTTCCTTCTATTATAGTATCAACTTTATGCCGGGGTTTCTAGGTAAAACAAAAGGGCCGCCATTGCTACCGTATAAACGGCGCAATGCGGCCCAAGTGGAATGTTAAGCTTTTTGTTCATCTGCCCAAAACCTTAGAGAAAGCGAGTGACCACTTAGGATCCCAGTTGATTAAAAGCAATGCAATTCCTCCAAGCAAGATCCCAGACCATTGCACAGGTCTCAGGCTGTGCATCTCAGTCAGGAAACGTGGAAGGTATTTGCTTACTACAACGATGATCAGCAGGCCTGCGATTGGGTTCATGCCCGTAATCAGAGCGATTTCTCCGACATGACTGGGTCCCTTCTGGAGAGCCATGAAGAAAAAATACGTTCCAACCCCGTACATCAACCCCGCGAAGAGCCCAGACAGGCAAGTTCCTACCGTAACCTTCGAGATCATTTCTGACGTGATGTTGCGGCTAAGAAAAATCACCACCACGAGAACACTTACGGTCTCGAGAAGAAGGTTGATTTCTCCTCCGTTTGGAGCAGCCTTTGCAGAAAAAACATAAAGCAAGCTCCAGAACAAGAGAGCAAAAAAGGCACTTCCAATCCATCCCATATGGTTTTCCTCTTTCTTTTTTGTTCAAAGAGTAAACGCGAAATGCGCATACTCAATCATTCTTTTGAGATTATAGCACATTTTTTCTTATTTTGTCAATCCCCTCTTAGTATAGCAAAACCCCGTCTCTCTTTCGAGAGACGGGGTTTCTGCTGTCTTACCAGCGGTCGTTGTTGCCGCCTCCGAAGTCACCGCCTCCTCGTCCACCGCGGTTGAAACCGCCTGAACGTGGGGGTCGGTCCTCCTTAGGACGAGCCTCATTGACCGTCAGTGTGCGACCTTCAAAATCTTTGCCGTCAAACATCTCGATAGCTGACTGAGCACCTTGCTCATCAGTCATTTCAACGAAACCGAAGCCTCGTGAACGACCTGTCATCTTATCCATGATGATGCTTGCTGACGTAACTGCTCCCGCCTGAGAGAAGTGATTTTTAAGGCTGTCCTCAGTAGAACTGTAGGGCAAACCGCCGACGTACAACTTTGTTGCCATTGTGTGTTGTGTGAAATTCAACTAACTTGCGAGACGACCTTTCTACTTAGACCGTATACGCACGAAACGTGCACACAACGAATAGAAAATCTCGCACTAGGGATAGTATAGCACACTCTGGAGAAATTACTAGACATCCCCTTATTTTTATTTTATGGGCGAAACCTACAAAACCTTCGTCCATAGCCCAAAACGCTTGAAAAAACGTCTAAATGTGCCTATTTTGGTTCGGTGAATCGAGTATGCAAGGCCTGTCGTACCGAGCTTTTGAGCAATAACGTCCGCAAGAGTCCTAATGTAGGTTCCAGAGGAAACGGTGGCTTCGCACGAAATAATACTAAATGTTGCCCTAGAGTCTTTGAGCAATAATTTCCAACGCTCTAGTATCTCTCCCCGTCTGAAATCAGCACCTAATTTTGTAGACTCTGTGTCAATTTTTAAAGATGTAATTTTTTTCTCAATTTCTTCCAAAAGATTTGATGAAGAAATCTCACGTTTCCCCAAATATGTGAGCCTATAGATATAGCTGTCTTTTTGAGGAATTTCTACGGTATCAAGCGAACCTTCAAGAGTGTATTCAAACAAAGGTTTCCCTTCTATTGTCTTTGATGAAAATGCTGGGTATGGAGAACGTGTATGTCCAAGAACGCTATGCAACACATTTTCAATCTCTTCATCCGACACGATGACGCCATCAGAAAGCCTCGGCAAACCAAGCACGTCCCCTGTGTCAGTTCCCGCTCCCAGAAGAATTTCAAATTCGTAGGCTTTATCAAATGATGTGTACGTATCTCGTTGTTTGCATTCATCCCCAATAAGAAGCACAAGTTGTCCGCTCGCCATCGGATCAAGTCGGCCGGCGTACGTTATGGGCGATCCTGCCAAACGGGGTTCTCTTTTTCGAAAGAGTTCAAGGGCCGCCAATGGTGTTTCTCCTACCTTCTTTTCTACAACAACATACCGTGGAAGTTTTGACATTACTTCTTGTATTTACGGATAACAGAGAGAACAACCGCTGCTACATTAAGACTTTCTTGTGGGTAAATGTTTTTGTATTTTTTATTGCCCGGTTCAAGGTAATAACCCTCTGCGTTTTCACGGAGGTATTTGAGCGTCCATGAACCATCTACATCAGCAACAACAATATCTCCAACTTTCCATTTATCCGTTCGTTCAACGAGTACAAAGTCTCCTTCAAAAATCCCCGCTTCAATCATTGAGTCCCCTTTCACTCGAAGAATAAATGTGTCTTCTCTGTCTCGGACAAGCCACTCATCAAGTGATGTTGTATCAAAAACCATTTCCTCCGCTGGCATCGGAATGCCAGCTTCCACCAAACCAAGCATTTTTACTTCGCCAAAAAGCGTGGGTGCTGTGAGTCGTCCAAGATGATCTTTGGTCACCGCGCCTGCCTCAATGAGTTTTTCAACTACTTTCGCAACAGCGTTCTTTGATTTAAAACCAAAGAGCTTTGTCATCTCCGTATACGTCGGCATACGCTTATGTTTTCCGTAGAATGAGTGCAATATATCGATGTAATTTTGCATTTTGTTTTTTCGCACCATTCTCTAATTCGCACGAATTAGAGAATAGGTTGTTTTATGTTTCTGTCCTCTATATCTTGTTCTCTGTTCCTTGTTTTCTGTTTTTTCCACCAGTTGGCAATTTCTTTCCCATCTACCATCTTCTTTCTTCTATTTAGAAGAGCGCAGTAAAAGATGCAAATTTTGCAAAAAGTGATCGTTGCTTGCGATCGCGACGCGCCCAACGAATGAGTGCTTTGTGTCGCTTTGCCTCTGCTTTATATGATATCCCGTGAAGGATTTTTTCATCAATCAACATGTTGAGTGATTGAATCTGATCTTCGATACGATCCTGAAATTGGTGGTATTTCATAGATATGTTCTTGTTATCGCACCCCGTTTATATGCTGTAAGTATAAGTGAACGCTCGTTCACTAGTCAAGCCCTACCTGTGGATATCTCAAATAAGACACGAAAAGGCGCGGAACCCAAAGGTTTCCGCGCCCGATGCTTTTCTGCTGTGATTACTTCCGGAGCCTCGTCCGAATACTGAAGCTGTCGTAGGCCCCGGTGGAGAGGTTGCAGGACGCCACGCGGATCCTGGTCCGCATCTTGCGCTTGGCACGCGGGTGGTGCTGGCGCTCCGCGCTCCGCAGGCGAGTGTCTTTGAGGTACTGGTTCTCGAACTTGAGCATCTGGTTGAACTCGGTCTCCATTCGCGGAGTCACCGTTGCGACGTTCTGCCAACGAACCAAGCGATTTGCCATTACGCCCTCTCCTCTTCACCCGCCGACGATTCGGCTAGGTATCTGGAGATATAATAGCATATTTAAGTCTTTTGTCAATAACACCATAATGTTTCAATGCCTTTGTAGGAAAACAGGGTCTGCCCCCACATGGTGGGGTCAGACCCTGTTTTGAGATTCATGTACCCCTTTGGACTCTCTAGGAAAACAAAAAAACGCTCCACAAATTTATGAAAGCGTTTTTTGCGACCAAGATAGCTCGATTAGCTAACCTTCGTAACTTTGAGTGCGTTAGGGCCTTTTGGGCTCTCACCGACCTCGAAGCTCACTTTGTCACCTTCCTGAAGTTGGTCGAATGTTATTCCGACTACTTCGTTTGAGTGAAAGAAAAGGTCCTTTTCCTGGCCTTCAACTTTGATGAAGCCAAAACCTTGGGCCATTTTCTTTGCGACTGTTCCTTCTTGCATATGATGTAAGATAAGACGAGTAATACATCAATGCAGGAGGCTGAGCGAATGAGGTCGACGAGTCCCTCACACAGCACTGGTTGATTACGTCTATACTAGCACACTTTCCCATAAAGGTCCATGGAACCCCTATGAGCTGCCTGCCGGCAAGCAAGCAGGCTCGGCTCGGAAAAGGAAGTGATTACATTTTCTTTTCGCTCGCTCTACGTCTTCA